>DASUMN010000265.1:0-2132 GCA_036277675.1 Nitrospira sp.
GCCATCGTCGGAAAACTGATTGTCGAAGCGGGAGTACAGATCGCCCAGCCTATCCACATGTGTTTCGGGATCGCCCATCCGACCGGGGTCCAGCGGATCACAATCGACGTACAGATCTGCGAAGGGGCGAAGGCGCGAGTGCTGTCGCATTGCCTCTTTCCTCTCGCGCAGGCAGCGGAACATCGGATGCAGGCCGTCATGGAGATCGGACCGGGCGCCTCGTTGACCTATACCGAGGGCCACTACCACGGTCCGCGCGGCGGGATGCAAGTGCTTCCCCATGCCTCGATCAGAGTCGGGAACGGCGCGCGGTATTTGTCCGACTTCTCGTTGCTGTCCGGTTCCGTGGGCGAACTCGACATCGATTATCTCGTCGAGGTGGAAGAGGATGGCATTGCAGAACTCACCGCCAAGATCTTCGCGCACAGGACCGACCGGCTCAGGGTGAAGGAAGCCGTCATGCTTCGCGGAGAACGGTCGCGAGGGCTGATCAAGACACGCGTGGTGCTGGAGGACGAGGCCTGCGCGGACATTGTCGGGATTACCGAAGCGCATGCCAAAGGAGCCCGCAGCCACGTGGATTGCATGGAAATCGTGCAAGGCCGGGCGCAGGCCAGCGCGATCCCCATCGTGCGGGTGTTTCATCCCGAAGCGAAGGTCACCCACGAAGCCGCCATCGGCAGCGTGGACAAGAAAGAATTGGAGACACTGATGGCGCGGGGACTCACGCCGGAGCAAGCGGTCGAACTGATCGTGAGCGGGATTTTACGGTGACCGGTCTTTCAGACTAACCGCACGATTCCATGGCCTACATGGAGCGGACCACCCCTGTCGAGTCACGCATCGGTGCGCACATGGAATCGTGGTTCCAGCGCCTTCAGGTTTTCCATGATGCCGGTATATTCCAGTTCCGCCATGGGCAGCATGGCGGCACCAAAGAAACCTTGGCGTCGCATGCCGATGGCCTTGTCGGAGACGGTATCGCGTACCCGGTTCCAGAATGGATGAGCAAACGCATCCACCGGTTCGGTGAACCGTCCCTCGTGCATGGCGAACGCGGCGCAGGTGATCACCGGAGGGCCATCGAAGTAGCTGATGCCGGACTGAAGCGGGACCGGCATCAGCGGCATCTGATGAGAGCCGCGCATCCCACCGGCTACATAAGGACCGACGGCGTAGGGCGCTAAGACCTCGCCGGTCGCCGGGAAATCCTTCTGTACCCGCACCAGCATCACCGGGTCGTCCTTGCCGGTGTACTTCCCGGCAATGTTATGTAACCGTGAGGTCGAGGCCGCCACCGCTTGTTCGCCGCTGGCGACCGACCAGACCGATTCCACCACGTACCGTTCGGGGTCCCGCAGCAGCGCGGCGATTTCATACAATTCTTTCCGGGTCTTGAGCTCAATGATCCGATCACCTTCAGGATGATTCACATCCATGAGACGAAACGAAAGCCTTGCGCCATGTTGGGCGCCAGGATCAACCCCGGTGTGTTCATGGGGTCGGCGAAGGCCAAGTACAGTGGGAGATTGAACGCACCAGGATCGGTCTTGTCGGCCGCGAAAAACAGGAAGGGCTCATTCGGGCGCTCGGTGAATTCCATCTCCGCCACTGCCGGTCCCATCCCGCGCACATTGCCTGAAAAAGCATCTTTCAATAAATCCTGCCCCGCACCGTACAGCCCCTGCTGTTTGGCCACGGCCGTCCCGGCGAGGAAGGCATCCCAGGCCAGTTTGTGGACAGGTTCATGTCCTACACCGTGCCGGTGACTCATCAAGATGGCGATGTCGTCCCCGGTGCTGCTGACATGATGGTCGATCAGCAACGAGGAGCCGTGCTGGGCAATATGGTTCCGCACGCTTTCCAGCACTTGCCTCGAGGGACAGATATGGCCGCCGATAGAGCCGATATCGGCTTTGATGATGCTGAGAGTGACGTTCATAGCGGTATTCCTCTTCTCTGAGGATGATGAGCACGGTTCCTGCCTAGACATCAGTTTTGAGCAATCTCGATGCCACAGCGCTCATCGACAGATTGTGCACGCCTTTCCATGATTGATGTATGGAAAGGCGAAACACGCACCTCTTGGATCAGGCAATCGGTTGGGGTAGGCGGCTACAGAGAAGTAGAGC
>DASUMN010000266.1:0-3550 GCA_036277675.1 Nitrospira sp.
ATCCAACACTTTATCGTTGACCTCGACGGCCACCATCTGTGGTTCGATCTTCTTACTCTTGAGCAAATCGAGGACTGTTCCACCCGGCACATCCTCGGATTTTCCGTTGATCTTGACCTGCATGAATTCTCCCAAGTTGGCCTAGAGATTAGGGATTTTGCCAACGTAACAAAGGCGCTCGACGCTTGTCAAGGAAACCGTGCGGGAGGTTAGAGCCATGAACTGACGATTGGATTCACTCCGCCCGGCATGCAGGGGAGGAGACTGTCGCAGAGGATTGGTCGCAAGGGCTGTCGGTGCCTGCAGTCCGTTGGAAGGAATGTGAACGCAACAAGAACGAGTCTAATTCCGATCAGGATAAGCACTTGTGATAAATAGCTAGACAGCTGCAACCCATTGAAGCGGCAACAATTGTGGCGTATTGTTCGCAAGCAGTAGCAGTGTGTTATACGGACAGAACATGGCGAATTCGGCTCTTATGCGTGTCGACCTAAACGTTGTGACGTTTTATGAAAATCGGAGGTAACCACCATGAGCACGAAAGATCTGCTAGCCGAGGCAATGAAACTGAAACCAGAGGAACGGTTCACCTTGGTTGGGGGTCTGATACAGAGCCTGGATGAGCCGGATAAGAAGCTCGATGAAATATGGGCGATAGAAGCAGAAGCAAGACTCAAGGCCTATAGGGATGGAAAACTTGAAGGCGTCCCGATGGAGGACATATTCAAGAAAGAATGATGCGCGTCATATTCGCCAGAATAGCGAGGCAAGAACTGAAAGCCGCTGTCTGGTTTTACGAGAGCAGACAAAAGCTCCAGGAACCATTGATTGCGCTTAATGTTTCTTGTGGCCTCCCACAATCGCATCAGCAACCATGAAGCCGACCATCAACACCACATATGCGGTTATGGCGAAGAAGATCAGATCGAGATACATATGATCGACTCCTTTCGTTCGCCCACCAGTTGGCTCCACTCTACTCCCGTCATCTCTGAACAGCGTTAGTTGAGCATTATCTTTCCCTAATCCGCTCAGCCAGCCGAGTCTCGATGGGAGTTCAGGCACGAGAAAAGCAATCTTGACTTTAATCCGGCTCCGCCGCCACTATGCCGATTCCACCGGAGTCCCATCATGTGGAAGAAAAATTTCCTCTTCCGTGCCGCCGAATCCACGCCGATGACGCAATCGGAGAACGAGTTATTTCACGACACGGAACCGGCCATGGACAGCGCCGGGCTGACGCTAGATCGGTTTCTATCCGTCTGGGTGCAGGGCGATGGGGAAGACGACAAACCGTCGGCCTTCACCAATGTCTACGTCCGAACCGCTGCCTTGGATGTGGCCAAACAAGTAGCCTTCCTCCAGCCGCTCCAGGGGCGCTCCCATCAGATTAAACATATGCTGACGCCCGGCCAGAAGCAGTTTCTCAAGCAATGGTTACAGGATTATGCTCCGCAGGCATGGGAATCCACCGACGACTATGTCCGCGACCTCTTTGAACCGGAATGATACAGGCATGCCTGGCCGGCCTCAGCCGGATCTTCTGCACCGGTGTTCTCTTCTGTTCGGTGGCGCTCCTTTCGGTCGTGCCCGACCGGGAGGCCGCCGCCGTTTCTGTGGAGGTGTGGTATGGGCCTGAAGATGAACCGCTGTGGCGAGTCGTTCAACTGTATGACCGGGCGGAGCGCTATATCTATGTCGCGGTGTACGGGCTGACGTCTCCCCAGGCGGTCAAGGCGCTGGTGGCGGCGGGCAAACGGGGAGTCGATGTCCGGGTTCTCACCGATCGGGAACGGCTGAAGGATGCCAAACAGCGAGCGGCGTTGGCTGCATTGCGCGAAGCCGGCATTCCCATCAAAATCAACCGGCACGATAATTTGATGCATCTGAAACAGGTCGTGATCGACGACGAAGTGAATACCAACGGCTCGATGAATCACACGACCAGCGGCAATCGCTTCAACGACGAACGGGTGGATGTCATTCGAGATCATGCCCTGTCGGCTAAAGCCCGTGAAAAATTCCTCTCGATGTGGAAGGACCAGGAACGATTTCAGGATTGGAAATAGTGTGATCACCGAAGAAACCGATATCGTAGTGGTCGGCGCCGGGGGAGGCGGGGCGGTGCTCGCGTTGGCGCTGGCTCAGAAGGGGATCAAGACGATCGTATTGGAGCAAGCTCCTGGCCCGCCGAGCGGATTGCGTGGAGAGATTCTTCAACCGAATGGGCAGCGCGTGCTCGACCAACTTGGATTGTTGAACAAGCTGCCGGCGGACGCCACTCGAACAGTCCGCAAGTTTCACTTTTGCCGCGTCGGCGGCGAGCGGCTCTGTACAGTGGACTACGGAGACCTGCCCCCGCCGTATAACCGGGCCGTCGTGACGTTGCCCAACGTGGCCCATCACGCCATCCTCAATGCCATCCAAACGGAACCATCCGTGGCGCTCTGGTACGGCACATCGTTCACGGGACTGCTGCGAGAACATGGTCGGGTGGTCGGCCTTACCGCGAAAAAAGGAACGGACGAGGTCACGGTGAAGGCCAACGTGGTGGTCGGCGCCGATGGAGCCTTTTCAAAAGTCCGGGAAGCATTGCGGATTCCCGCTGACCTGCACCTCTATCCGCAGGGTTATTTGATCGCCATTGTGGAGACGCCGGAGCCGATCACCGAGTCGAAGTATTTTGTCGGCAAACGGACCATTCTTGGCATGTTTCCCGCCGCCGGGAATAAGGTCTATCTCTTTTATATGATCGATGCCGGCTCCTATGATCGTGTCAAGATGCAAGGGCTGCCGGCATTGCAGCAGGCTTGGACCGCGATCGATCCTGCCAGTGCCTCGCTGTTTCGAGCCTTGACCGACTGGAAACAAACCGCGTTTATGCCGACGGGGCGCGTTCGTACTCCGACCTGGGTGGCTGATGGTGCCGTGCTCATCGGAGATGCCGCGCATGCCATGAATCCGCATGCATCACAGGGCCGGATGCAGGCCATGGTGGACGCCATGACCCTGGCGGATCTCCTGCCCGATTGTCTCGACGCGCGCGATTATTCGGCGGCACGGCTCAAGCGCTTTGAAATCACGCGCCGGCCTCAGGTGACAATGCTTCAGAAGCTGGCCGACGAACAAGTGGTGTACTGGAACACCGCGAACCCGGTCATTGCCTGTTTGCGTGACCGTGTCTTCCGTACATTGGATCGCAATGCGCGCTTGCGCTATCGCGTGCTCTCGACCACGGCAGGGCTCCGACAGACTCCTCCATTCGGCACAATCGATCGTCTCATGGCGGCGGGCTTACTGCCTGATCCGTCAGCCGACAAGGTGACGGCAGGAGGTATCCAGTAGCGTCATGCCGTCTGGAGACTGGACAATCGAAGGCCTGCCGAATGAGACGCACACACTCTTAAAGCGTTACATCCAAGATGTCGTAAAAGCATATGGAAGTGAACTGGAAGGCATTGTGCTCTTCGGCAGCGCGGTGCGGGGAGAATTCATGCCGGGCCGGTCCAATCTCAATATCCTGTTAGTGATGGCATCCTATGATCTCGCA
>DASUMN010000267.1:0-3438 GCA_036277675.1 Nitrospira sp.
CCACGGGCCGTACTTGCAATACCGATCCAATGGAGAATGGATGCAGATCAACGAGAGTCGGACGCACGATGGCGGCATCGTCGCGATCGCCACCGACATTACCGCCCTGAAAAATGCCGAGCAAGCCGCCGAGGACGCCAAAGCGCGGCTGGCCGATTCGCTGGCCTTGGTGGAAGCGGCGAAGGCCCGCATGCAAGAAGAGCTCAATGTGGGGCGCGACATTCAACGGAGTATGTTGCCGCGCGTGTTCCCGGCCTTTCCGGACCGCAAAGAAATCGAGCTCTATGCAGTGCTCGAGCCGGCGATGGAGGTGGGCGGTGATCTCTATGATTTTTTCATGGTCGATGATCATCGGCTGTGTTTTGTGATCGGCGATGTGTCGGGAAACGGGGTTCCTGCTGCGTTGTTCATGGCGATGACCAAGATCATGGTGAAGACCAGGGCAGCATCGGACCCCTCGCCCGCGAGCATCGTCACCCATGTCAACGATGCGCTCAGTGTAGACAATGACAGCTGCATGTTCGTCACCCTCTATCTGGGCATCTTGAATCTTCGCGATGGCACGCTGCTGGCGACGAACGCGGGCCATAATCAGCCTTTGATGAAGCGTCGAGATGGTCGCTTCGAGTGGTTGACGGCACAGGACGGACCCATTGTGGGTCCGATGCCAGGGATCGCCTTCAAGGAAAGCACGATCCAGTTGGCTCCGGGAGACGAATTATTCTTCTACACGGATGGGGTCACGGAAGCCGATAACGTCAGGCGCGATCTGTTCGGTAACGACCGATTGAAAGCCGTTCTTGATCAATCCAAAGCTACTACGGTCATCGATCGCATTGCTGATGTCATGAAGGCCGTGAAGGCTTTTGCCGGTGGGGCCGCACAGGCGGACGATATTACCATTCTGGGACTGCGGTATTACGGTGTCGCGCCGGCCAACGCAGCGGCTGGATTCTTCCGCCAAACGATGCCCAACCAATTGATGGCTATTCCCACGCTCCAGATGGCATTTGAGCGGTATGTCTCGCAGTGGGAAGGGGCCAAGCCATTGATTCCCACATTAAACATGGCGCTGGATGATCTGCTCAACAACATCGTAGAGTATGCCTTCCCCAACGATCAGTCGGAGCATCAGATTGTTGTGGAAGGTGACGTGCGCGAGGGATATGTCGTGCTGATCATTACGGACGACGGCATTCCCTTTAATCCCTTGACGGTGGCTCCTCCGGATCTGTCGCTGTTGTTGCACGAACGAGAAATCGGCGGGTTGGGGATTCATTTAGTGCGATCCATGTTCGATGAAGTGTTGTATCATCGCGATGTCGGGCACAATGTGCTGACCATCAAAAAGAAACTGGCAGGTTGATCAGCCGGCTCCCATCGGAGGGCTTGTCAGGAACATTGGACTAACCTGGCCGTCGAACGTGTGAGGCCATAGGGGGAATGGGTAAAGGACCGCGAATATGACTGTTGTCTCACGTGAGAACGGCGCCGTCGTCATTGTCACCCCACAAGGCCGGTTTGATACGAACGGTTCGCCCGAGGTCGAGCGCGTTCTGACCGACCACATCGCGCGGGGAGCCAAGCGGATCGTGCTCGATCTTTCGCACATTGAGTACATTTCCTCGATCGGGCTTCGAGTAATCTTGAAAACCGTGATGGCGATGAATCGAACGGGCGGGAAAGTGCTGCTTTGTGGAGGAAACGACCATTCCCGGACGGTACTTCAGATGAGCGGCGTGATGAGTATGAATATTTATGCGGCCTCGCTGGAAGAAGCGATCGCAAGCGTTCAAGTAGCGAGCTAAGATGCTGGCGCACACAATGCACGGGCATGTCCGGATGGCAAAAGACACCGCGTCATTGATATTGTCGGATAATCTATGGCATAAGCGATCCTAGCCAACGCACCTCTTAAACATTGCGCTACGTGGAAGGGAGTAGAATCATGGATCAAGAGACCCGACACACGTTGATGGTGACCTCTCATCAGAACGCCGGGATCACTGTCGTTAATATGAAAGGCAGCCTTGCCGCAACCACTGCCGAGCAGGGGAACAAGGAAATGAAGAGGATACTGGATGCCGGCGCGAAAAAGGTGGTCCTCAACCTGGCTGAGGTGGACTATATCAGCAGTGGTGGGATCCGGGTCATCATGTTGACCTCCAAGCTGTTGAATGCCGTGCAAGGGGAGATGAAACTTTCCTCCGCAAAGGGGATGGTCAAGGAAGCCCTTCAGGCCAGCGGGTTCGATTTGCTCAGCCGTGTGTATGGAGCCAATCTTCAACTATGCAACACGGATGAAGAAGCCGTGGCATCCTTCAAGTCCTGACGATCTGTGAGGATGGACACGAATCCCGTGAGTTATGGGTTCGGTCCCCGTGCGGCGGCAGCTTGTCCCAACCCCAAATCTCTTTTGGAGACGTCAAAAGAAACGCGAAATTGGATGGCCAAGTATTTTTGTATCAATCCCGCCCGATCTAACGGCTGGTCCTGCTCATAGTAAACCGCAAGTTCTGAGTTGCGCCACCGTAAGGCCAACCCCACGATCCAATCAAGTTCTGTTGGATTGGCCTTGTTGTCAGCATCCCGATCCGTGAAGAGATTCACGTCTCCGTACAGGACGACTTTGTTTTTGTAGAGATCGAGATCGGCATGGGCCACATAGCGGAGGAGTGCGCGTCCGCTGTTGTCGGGTCTTGCGAAATAATTTTTATTGTGAAAGAGCCAACCGCCTCCGGCGTAGGCCGTGAGGTTTTGGTTCGGGAAGAGCCGACGCCAGGCCGGAAAATCTTGTACCGCTTGGAATTTCGCAGTCACGAGTCCATCGGCATATTCTTGTGAAAACCCTCGGCGATCGAGTGGCGCATCGCGCTCGTATTGCAGGCGCCAGCTCATATGGCCGACGACGCCGGTTAAGGCGTAGGTGCCGTCCCATTCGCTCAGTTCAATCCAGCCGTTTGTCCGGTCGGAGAAAAAGTTCTGATCCGTGTAGAACGTCAGGTATTGTTTGTAGAGGTCCGTCTCCAGGTGAAGCATGTGACGCAAACCGACGAGCCCGGTATTGTCCGGTCTGGCGGCGAATGACGGATTTTTGGCAAACACGCCGGTGAGGACATAGCCGGCGAAGAGACTTTCTTCAGCGTCTCGGCCGTTGCCGTTGGGATCGTCCATGGAGGGCAGGGGGCGGCCGTATTTCTCGAGTGCAGAAGCGTCGCAAGGCCAGAGGATGAGCATGAGGAGGCCGAGTCGCACTAGGACCGATGGACAGCGTTCTTGGATGGTCCTGAGGGTTCTCATGTGTCCGATTGGTCAAAGAGGAATGACGCACCACGATCTACGCTACGATGCACAGGAATCAAAGATATCTTCACAATCGTTCGAGGCATCGAAGGTGGGAGGAACAAATCGGTACTGGACGTTGACGACGCGATCGTC
>DASUMN010000268.1:0-6163 GCA_036277675.1 Nitrospira sp.
GTCAACGTCACCAAGAGCCATTGGCCAATACTCATATCCGGATTCATGCTCAACACGGCAAACATGACGGGGATGTTGTCGACGACCGCCGAGAGAATTCCGACAAGGATGTTCGCGGTTGTCGCTCCCAAATCCTTATAGAGAACATCTGAGAGTGCGGCCAAATACCCCAATGCGCCGAGCCCGCCGACACAGAGCATAATACCGTAAAAAAACATCAGCGTGTCCCATTCCACACGCTTCATGCTGATGAACACATCGAACGGCTTGACCGCAGGCTTGAACCCTTCGCTCGGGCTTACTGAACCATCAAACATGGGGGAGTCCGTCCACTCGTTCATCTCCTTGCGCCGAAGAAAATGCCCATAGGATTTCAGAATCCCCAACCCGGTCATCATGCCGAGAAACGGGGGGACCTCAAGAAAATGATGCAGCAGGACCGTTCCCGCGATGGTGAACAGAAAGAGGATCACAACGACATAGCCGCCGTACTTGACCCGTATTGATTTTTTCCTGGCTGAAGGTTTCTCGTACGGAATAGTCATGGAAATCAGGACCGCCGGAACGAGCCAGTTGATGAGAGAGGGGATGAACAATGACAGAAAATCTCCGAAATGAACCACGCCTCTCTGCCAGACCATGAGGGTCGTGATGTCGCCAAATGGACTAAACGCACCACCGGCGTTGGCGGCCACCACCACATTGATGCAGGCCACGCTGATAAATCGCCTGTCGCCTGAGCCTATGGCCATGACCACGGCTCCCATCACCAGTGCCGTCGTCAGATTGTCCGCCACCGGGGATATCAAGAACGCCAGCATGCCGGTCACCCAGAATACCGCGCGAAACGACCAACCTAATGAAACCAGGCCTGTCCGTAACGCCGAAAAAACGTTCCGTTCCACCATGGTATTGATGAACGTCATCGCGGAGAGCAGAAACAACATCAATTCCGCATATTCCAGCAGAGTATGGCGCAGAATCTCGGCGACGAGATGGGATTGCTGTTGAGAGGCATACGCGATAGCCGTCAGGATCCAGATCAAGCCGGCCGCCACCATGACGGGCTTCGATTTCCGGAGATGAAGACTCTCTTCGACAATCACCAGGATATAGGCGGCCACAAATACGGCGAACGCCGCATAGCCTGTCCAGTGATTCGTGAAACTCACCATCGCACACCTTCACACTCCATGACGCAGACGCAAGCGAGTCCCAGCGGAATCTGACCGGATGCCGACAGCGTTGCTTCAACGCACATGTGAGGATTCGCCGCGACGAGCATGCCTATCGTCCGCGGGCAGATGATTCCGTAGTACGGTCGATACGATGGACCAGAGAGCGAATCACGTCTTCGATCTCAGTCTGGTGCTTCAGGTAATACCCGGCTCGCGAGTGAGGCTGGCGACCGACACGCACGCCCATCATCAGCCCTTCGGACAGTCCGAAGACATCTTCGTCCGTCTCATCATCGCCGATGAAGAACAGACCGTCGCGCTGCAGATGACGCATGAGCGCGAGTGCGGCTTCCCCTTTTGTGGTGCTTCCCGGAGGCAAGACGTTCACCGAAGCTTTTCCCGCGATCAACCGCGGGGCGGGCGCCAGTCGTTCGAGCAGAAGACCCGCCGCTCGCTGCACCGCGGCCGGCTCGTCGTTCTCCCGCCAATGGAACGTGAGGGTGTAGCGCTTGTCCTCGACTTCCACGCCGGCATGCGTGAGCCGCCCGGCAAGGTCCCCGCCCAATTGCTTCATCCATCCCAGACACACGCGTTCCGCCTCGTTCAAAGTCGCGGCGGGTGTCAGCGGGCTCTCCACTCCGTGGTTCCCGATCAGATAGGGAACCGCCCCGTTCACCCTTGGCGTCAAGTCACTGAGCGCGCGCCCCGATACGATGGCGCAGGGCGCACGTGTTGCAAGATCATGCAGCCATTCATAGATGGCCGGCGACAGTGTGACGTTCCGTCTGTCGGGCGAGATGCCCGCCAGGGTGCCGTCGAAATCGAAGGCGTAGAGCACGGGCCGTTCCGCCACGGCCCTCAACGCGGCACGGCCCTCCTCCGAGAGCAGATCGATCACGAGAGACCCTCCATGGCGGCGTGCATGTCCCGTCCGGCCATTTGACGCAGGAGGCGGGCGCGTTGTCGCATGCGGGCCGCATCCATCAGCATCCGGCCTGCCCATCGATAGACGTTGAACTCCTGCACGATTCCGCGCAAGCTCCGCATCCGAGCCCGCTGCTCCGTCCCCGGCATGGTCAGCGCCAGCTGCAGGGCCGCCGCGCACTGATCGATGTTATAGGGGTTCACCACGAGCGCTTCCGCCAATTCAGCAGCTGCCCCGGTGAACTGGCTGAGGATCAGCACCCCCTGTTCGTCATCTCGCGCCGCAACGAATTCTTTGGCCACCAAGTTCATCCCGTCGTGCAGGCTGCTCACCACACACAAATCGGCCGCACGATAGTGGATTGCGATTTCCTCCGGACCATGATGTTTGATCATCAGATAGATGGGCTGATAGCCATCCTGCCCGAACCGCCGGTTGATGCGGTCGGCCAAGGCCGTCACTTGTTGCGCGAGGTGCTGATATTCGTCGATCTTGGAGCGGCTGGGCGCCGCCAACTGCAGAAACGAAAACTTCCCGATCCACTCGGGTTGAAGTTCCAACAACCGTTCCACGGCCAGCAACCGCTCCAGAATGCCCTTCGTGTAATCCAGCCGTTCCACACCGACCCCGATCCGATGGGTCGAAGGCAACCCATACATCGTGCGGACGCGCGTGCGACACTCCGGCACGGGAGGCTGATCGACAAACATCGGGCTCGGCCATTCAATCGAGATCGGGTAATGGTTCACCGCCGTCAACTTTCCGCCGTAAGAAATCGTGGAGCTGTCCCAATCGATTCGTGCTTCGAGCGAGCGGTCCACGCTCTTGATAAAGTTGCTGCCATGGAACCGGGTATGAAATCCGAGGATGCTGCTGCCCAATAGCCCCTCGAGGATGTCTCGGTACCAGGGACAAATGGCGTAGCTCTCCGGGTTCGGCCAGGGAATGTGCCAGAACGTGATGATCGTGGCGTGAGGCAGTCGATCTCGAACCATTTTCGGCACGAGCGCCAGGTGATAGTCCTGCACGAGGACGACCGGATTGTCGGTCTTGGCCTCTTCGACGATAGTCGTCGCAAACCGTTCGTTGATGGCTTTGTAGTGGGTCCAGTCCGACGATCGAAACACGGGGCGGACATGGGCCAGATGGCAGAGGGGCCACAGGCCTTCGTTGGCAAACCCGTAGTAGTAGCCTCCTTCTTCTTCGGCCGTCATCCAAATACGGCGAATCTCGTAGGCGGGATCGTCGGGAGGAACGCGAACGTGGCTGCGCTCGTCAACCACCTCGCGGTCCGCACTGCCGCTGCCGTGCGCGATCCAGACACCGGAGCAGGCGCGCATGATTGGTTCGAGCGCCGTCACGACGCCGCTGGCCGGCACCTGCACGTCGACCCGTTCGTCGCGTCGATTATGAACATAGGGTTCGCGATTCGACACGATCAGCACTTCGTCGCCGGCCAGATGGTCGTGCAGGATTGTCTTGAGTGTCGCCGGCTTCCAGCTCATCTGACGTTCATCGCGCATGCGTTTGTCCGATTGCAGCTCATGAATCATGGCCCGGAGGTCTTGCGCCACGGGCTGCAGCTCCGGCGTCTGTTGCTGATCTCTGATCAATCCAATCAAACCTTCCCCTCGGAGCATGCCTCGCACGCCTTGCACCCACCCTCGCCAACTCAAGTGCGCGACCAAGACGGTCACGAGCGAAATGACCAGTCCGATCCCTGCGAAGAGATAGAAGAGGTACCACTTGGTGAGACTGCTTCGACGCTCGGCCCAGCTCATGTCATGCAGCAGGATCAATCGTCCCAATGGTCGGCCGCCGGTCTCCAATCCGACAGCCGCGACATGGACGGCTCCCTGCGCCAGCCGAACGACGGCCGTCGGTCCGCTCTTGACTTCGGCGGCCTGTTCGCACGGAACCGAATCGGGGTAGGTCGCCGTCTTATAGATGAGCTGGTTATTCCGATCGCAAAGCCCGATGGCGAATAGCCGCTCATCTTGGATGATGCGTTGCAAGTAGGCTTGGAGTTTCGCCCTGGACTGCGATGCGATCAACTCAGAGAGCGGGCCCTCCATGGTCCCGGCGATGAGTTGCACGCGAATCTCAATGTCCCGCACAAACCATTTCAGGGTCAGGGTATCGACGAGCGGGATGACGGCATAGGCCACGACGGCGAGTACCAGTGCCAACGGCAAGAGGAATCGGAGCGACAGTCGCATATGTCACCTCTCATTTACTTCAGCCGCAAAATCGCCTAAGGTGAGACGCATGTACCCCTACGGACTCATCGGGAATTGCCACCTATCGGCGCTGATCGGACTGAACGGATCGGTCGAGTGGATGTGCGCGCCCAGACCGGATAGTCCGCCCGTGTTCGGCCGGCTGCTCGATCCTGACGGCGGACAGTTTGCCATCACAAGCGCGGCCGCGGCCACCGATTGTACCATCCAACAACGCTACCTGCCTAACACGAACATTCTGCTGACGACGGTCGCCTTGCCGAACGGTGACGCCTTCCAGATTACCGATTTCTGTCCTCGGTTCGAGCAATACGGCCGGATCTATCGGCCGGCGGCGCTCTTCCGACTGGTCGAGCCGCTCCAGGGTGCTCCGGCCATCCGCGTCAGCTGCCGTCCGGTATCGGGTTGGGACAAGATACCCGCTCATCCCGTGCGGGGCAGTAACCATCTCCGCTACGAGATTCGCGGCGAGCCGCTCCGTCTGCTGACCAACATGCCGCTGACGTACCTTTGCGAGGAGACGCCGGTTGCCCTGACACAGAAATTCTATTTCGGCCTGACCTGGGGACTCGGCATCGAAGACGACCTGGTCAAAGTCAGCCACGACTTTCTGGAACAGACGACGAGGTACTGGCGCACCTGGGTCAAGAACTGTTCTGTGCCGCTGTTGCACCAGCAGGAGGTCATCCGGTCCGCCCTCGCGTTGAAACTCCACTGCTTCGAAGACACCGGCGCCATTTTGGCAGCCCTGACGACGAGCCTCCCTGAACAGCCGGGCGCCGCCCGCAACTGGGATTACCGCTATTGTTGGTTGCGCGATGCCTATTATTCGCTCACGGCGTTTCATAACCTGGGCCACTTTGAAGAGATGGAAGCGTTTCTAAAATTCCTCTTGAACATCGCGCACACCCACGAACATTCCCGCGACCGCCTGCGTCCGGTCTACACGTTGAGCCAGGGATTGCCGCTCCCGGAAATGGAACACGCGAATTGGGCCGGCTATCAGGGCAGCGTCCCGGTCCGCAGCTACAATCAAGCGGCGGAGCAAGTCCAAAACGACGCCTATGGCGAAATGATTCTGACCTTCACGCCCATCTACTTCGACGAACGATTTGTCGACCTGCGCACCCGTGATCTCGACGGACTCCTGGCCCATTTGGCGAAGCTGTGCGCGCGCAGCATCGGCCAGCCCGACGCGGGCCTTTGGGAAATCCGCAACGGTTGGCGCGAACATGCGTTTACCAACTTGCTCTGTTGGGCCGGTCTGGAACGGCTGGAGCGCATCACACAAGCCGGATTTCTGGCGTCGCTTTCGATGGATTTGACGAGCGCGAGGATCCACGCTGCCGAAGCGTTACTCCATTCCGTTCATGACGGCGCGGTCAGAAACAGTCCCTCCGACGTGAGCCACGATGCCGCGCTGGCCCAACTGCCCATCCTGGGCTATCCGAACCGGCCACTCTGCGAAACCACCGTGATGCAGATCGTCCACGCGCTCGCGCTGCCGCGAGCCGGCGAAGAGACAGGCTTCTTCTACCGGTATGTGCGGGAAGACGACTTCGGGAAACCGGAAGCCGCGTTCGTCATCTGCTCCTTCTGGATCGCCCAGGCGCTGGCCCGGCTGGGGCGCATGTCGGAGGCCAGATCCATTCTCGACCGGGTGTTGTCCGCAGCCAATCATGTTGGGTTGTTCTCTGAGCATTTCATCCCGTCCACCAATACCCAGTGCGGCAATTTCCCCCAGGCCTATTCCCATGTCGGTCTGATCAACGCAGCCTTTGCCGTCAGTCCCCCCTGGAGCGATGTGCTCTGATCTCAAT
>DASUMN010000269.1:0-3710 GCA_036277675.1 Nitrospira sp.
CTGATAAGAGCGTGGGAGGCTTGTCATCCCGCGTGCAAAGTCTGGGGGCTGAAAACTGATGGGAGTACACGATGACTGAACAGAAAACGATCACGGCGTTTTATGAAGAGGATCACGACCGTTTGGATGAGTTGTTCAAGACGTTTCAACAGACCAAGCGGTCTGATTTTTCCAAGGCCAAGGCAGCGTTCAAGGCATTCAAGGTTGGTCTCCAACGGCACATCGTGTGGGAGGAAGATCTGCTGTTCACCCTGTGGGAGGCAAAGACCGGCATCTCCGAAGGCGGGCCGACAATGGTAATGAGGAGTGAGCATCGCCAGATCGGGCAACTGTTGGAATCCATTCACGACAAAGTCGCGGCTGATAATCCGGAGACCGATCAGGAAGAGCAATGGCTGATGAGCATGCTGGGCTCGCACAATATGAAGGAAGAGCGCGTGCTCTATCCCTCCATTGATAATGTGGCCAGCGTGGCGGAACGGGAACAGGTGTTTCGAGACATGGAGACCATTCCTGCAGCTCGCTACAACGCCTGTTGCAGCGGGCACTGAGGTAAGCCAAATGGAACAGCGCGATGTCGTCAGAGAACAGACTGGGGTTAAGGTTGAGGGAAGACGTCTCGCGGCGCCTCTAAACCTCAGCCTCAGCCTTGGCCTGATTCTTCTCGTGGACTGGTTGGGGATAGTATTTGCGCCGGGCTTCGACCGAAATGTCTGGGCCGAGTCGTCCGTCTCACAACCGGGCGAGAAGCCCAAGAGGAGCGTTGAACGAGGTCGGGACATCTTCCACGGCAAAGGGGCCTGCTCCTACTGCCATGGAATGGATGGCTATCTCGATCGATTGCCACCAATGAAAGAGGACATCGCCGCGCTCATCGCGCGGCTGAATCCTTCCCCCACCGATCTGCGCAATCCCGGTGTACTCCGCCTGAAGACGAACAAAGAACGAGCCCGCGCCATCCGGGAAGGCCATCCCGGCACTGGCATGTTTCCCGATAGGACGATGACCAATCAGGACCTTGCCGACACGCTATTCTATCTGGCGTTCATCAGAAAAGATCCCAACCCGGAAAAGGACTGATCATCACGGAAAGTGACGGACTGATGCAATTCCGTATTGCACTCTTGGCGATTCTCACGGGACTTTCCCTGGCTCTGAATAGTGGCCTCGCGTGGTCCGGCGATGTCGGCGTGCAACCGTCGGAGAAGAACCGTTCCGGCGACATCAGGCCAAAGCCTTCTACTGGGGACAGCAACCGTGGCGAGAAACTGTACCAGGCGAGCTGCAATGTCTGTCATGGTCCCCGTGCGACCGGCGGCATTGGTCCTCGGCTGGCAGGCAATCCGGTGCTGTCGAATGAGAAGGCATTTTGGACAGTTGTCTATGAAGGTCAGCACGTCATGCCGCCGCTCAACGGGGTCATCACCAGCCAGCAGATGGCCGACATCCGCGCCTGGCTCCTGACGTTACGATAGTTTGATTAAACGGAGAGCGCGCGTCGGGTTTGCAGGGGGGAAAACGTGTCCCTACCCGGTGCGTTGCGGTAGTTCGATGCGTATCCTCGCATCCACGATCTTACAGCCTTGGCCTTCAGGCAAAGCGAAGACCGGATTCAAGTCGATCTCGCTGATTTCGGGGATCGCCTAGACGAGCCGGGACACGCGCAGCAGGACCTCTTCAATCGCCTTCAGATCTACTGCCGGCTGGCCGCGATAGCCGGTCAATAACCGGTAGCCCTTGATTGTCCGCACCATCTCGGTTGCGTCCCTGTCGGTGAGCGGTGCCACACGGAACTGAACGTCGCCGAAAATCTCGACGTGAATTCCTCCGAGGCCGAACGCGATCAAGGGGCCAAAGAGTAGGTCACGGCTCATGCCGACCATCACCTCCACCCCGCCTGACAGCATTGGCTGGACGAGCACGCCTTCCATCGACTCCAATTTGTTTGCCTGCGCGAGCCTGGTCCGAATCGCCTCGAACGCATCGCGCACCGCCTGCTCATCGGTCAGATTCAACCTCACTCCGCCCATTTCGGCAAATCCTGCGGTGATGAGAATCACAGCCGGGACGTGTGAGGCGGCGAAATCGCCGATGACCGAAAGAACACACTCGGATGGCACGGCGATGATGGCGAGATCGACAGGGGAGGGAATTGCCGTCAGCGAAGGAAACGTCGGTAAGCCCGCAATCTCGGTTGCACGTGGGTTGACGGGGAGAATCGATCCCCCGAATTCGCCTCCTCGCAGCGATTCGATGATCCGGTGCCCGATGGCGGCCCGTTCCCGCGATGCGCCGACGATCGCAACCGAGCGAGGATGGAAGAACGGCTTCAGCGACTCGATGCCGAAAACAGGTGACAAGCCAGCCATCGATATCTTTTTGCACGGGCGTTCACGTTCGGCCCGACAAACAGCTCATCAGATAAGCCACTTGGGCTGAAGAAGCAAGACTGTCCCCAAGCCTGCCATCACCAGACCACTGGCGAGCTTCAGCCAGCGACCGGTGCGTTCCTGCAATTTCGTTCGGCTCAGTGTGACGACCGCCATGGTCACCATGAGGCCATCGTCAAAAATATAGGCCAGGTTGTACAGACCGAGGTAACCATAGTATTCCCACGTCGGCAACTGCTGCATTGCCAGGATTTGGGTATAGACCGCTGGGAATCCGGCCGTGCAGAGCAACTCAATCATATTCACAAGCCCGGCCAAAACGATCACGGCCACCAGGGCCCCGGCAAGGTTTTCGGCCTGAAGGATGCGCCGGATGCGAGCATAAAGCCCAGGTTTCGCGGACTCTGGGATGCTCAGCGAAAGACCTTGGTGGAGAGCGAAGAAGTCTTTCATATTGACCACTCCGATGAAGAGCGCGATGCCGCCGAGCCCGATCTGAACGGAGCGGGACAACCCTGTCACAAGAAACACGTTGAGCCATGCCGCCATGAAGGCAAAATAGAGCAATCCGCTGACGATGACGAAGGTTCCGGCGATGAGCGCCATCTTGCGCCGATCGTGGAGATTGACGAGCAGTGAAAGGAGAAAGAGCAGGACCCACATGGCACAAGGATTGAAGCCATCCATCAAACCAATGAGCACGGTGAATAACGGAAGGCCCAAGTCGTGGACTCGAAGCGGGCCGAACCATTCCGACTGGATGCTCTGGATCGATGGAGAGGCGGCATCTGGTACGGTCTGCTTCAGCTTGGCGCGGATCTCAGCGCCGGTCGTGTCGGATGAACGAAAACCGACGATCATCTCCGCGCCAAGGAGAAATGTCGGCACACCGATGGTGGTGATGCCTCGGTCCTGTGCCAATGTTGCCAGTCGCTGTCGCGCGGCGGTGTTCTCAGCGATGTCGTAGAGAACGATCTGAAGCGAGGGACGTTCCCGTCGAAGTTCGTCGAGGAAAATCTTCGCGGCATCGCAATGAGGGCAGCCTGTGCTGACAAAGGCCTCGATATCCGGAGCGCGATCTTCAGCGTGAATCTGTGTGCCGGTGAAGCACAGCAGAACGAAAAAACACGCGGCATAGCACAGAACCTGCTTCCGCCTGGCTGTGGATTGGCAGAACACCTAACTGACGATGTCGGGCGGCGACATGGCTCTGATATAGGACAACACGTCCAGGATCTGTTCGTCCGTCAGCTTGCCGCGGAAGCTGTGCATGGGGCTGAATAGGACACCGTTCGAAATCGCCACGAGCAATTCCCAATC
>DASUMN010000270.1:0-4788 GCA_036277675.1 Nitrospira sp.
GGTCAGGCATTCAGCCGGTTGCGCCCATCGTCCGAGCGCCTCTAACGCCTTGAGATGTCCGATGGCAAGATCCACGACATGGATGTAGTCGCGCACGCCGGTTCCGTCCGGAGTAGGGTAGTCATCGCCGAATATGTTCAAATGCGGGCGGCGGCCGATCGCCACCTGCGCCACGAAGGGCATCAAGTTGTTCGGTGTGCCCAGCGGGTCTTCTCCAATCAGTCCGCTGGCATGCGCGCCGACCGGATTGAAATAGCGGAGAATCCCAATACGCCACGAGGCGTCGCTGCGCAGCATGTCCCGCAGCATGTGCTCGATCGTCAGTTTGGTCTGTCCATAGGGATTCGTCGCGGAGAGCGGGTGATCTTCCGTCAGCGGCAGCCGTTGCGGATCACCGTACACTGTGCAAGAGGAGCTGAAGACCAGCGTCTTGACACCGCAGATTCCCATCGCTTCCAGCAGGCGTAACGAGCCAACGACATTATTGTCATAGTAGGACAGCGGCTGCTGGACGGATTCGCCGACGGCCTTGAAGCCGGCAAAGTGGATCACCGAATGCGCGCCGCTGTCGCGCAGCGCCGTCACCAGTGCCGCCTGGTCTCGGATATCGCCGCGAATCAGGCTGAGCCGCTTACCGGTGATCCGCCGCACGCGTTCGAGCGACTCGGGATGGCTGTTGCTGAAATTGTCGAAGACGGTCACATTATGTCCCGCCTGGAGCAGCTCGACGCAGGTGTGAGAACCGATATAGCCGGCACCGCCCGTCACGAGAATCACGCCTCACCTCCGACAGCATCGTGTGTCAGGATCGAGGGTAGCAGATCATAAAGGCAGGTCAAGGAGGAATTGATAGGACGAACACGCAAAACCTTGTCCTGGCTTGCAATCGTGTTCCCCTGGGCTATAGTGGGCCATGCGCCATGACGTAACGCCCGCATCGACCGAACAGATCCTTCTCACACTGGAAGACTGTATTGACCGGTATATCGCAGAACGGCGCAGCCGCATTGAGCCGTTCGTCGACCGCCACTTCTCCCTTCACGACACCATCGCGATTCAAAAACGGTCGCTGCTCATCGATCTGCTCTGCTATCCGATCAATACGCTCTGGGCGATTCCCTATATGTTCGTCAAAAAAACAGGAGAATCACTCGGCAAGCTAGGATGGGCGACGGCCAGCCGGCTCCTGTCCGTCGTACCGTCCGGTATGAAGCGCCGGTACCAGAAAGAAGTCGAGAGATCCATTCGACACGAGATCTTGGAATGGCCGAGTGGCCGGTTTTCGAGGACGGAGAACCCCCATGCCCTGCTTCAAGTGTTGAACATCGACGAGCGAGTCGCCCTGCTCTTGGCGATGCCGGAATTTTCCAGCCGGCTCGATCTTGCGGTGGAGGACATTAACCGCCTCATCGAATCGTACGGTGCCACTCGCTCATTGGCCTCGGATCTGGCGGGGTCATTCCTGACACTCGCGACAGGCTGGGTGATGTTCGGCGACCATTCGCTTAGCGTCGAAGGAATTGGAGAACGGCTGGCGAACAAGCGGGCCAAAGAGAGAGCCGCCTCGTCGTTCGTCTTGGGATCCGGCCTCGGCTCGATGTTCTATTCGGTGTTCCCTCCGAAACCGTCGCTGTGGGAAATCGTGCTTGCAACAGCGGCAGTCGGTCTCCTGCTGACGATCTGCGGCATGATGATCGGCGTCTTCGCTGATCCGATCTTGAAGCGGCTTGGCCTCCATCAGCGCCAGCTGCATGCCTTGCTCGATGACATTGAGGACCGCCTGCATCGCCTCCGTAGACAGGTGAAGCCGGAGATCAAGCAGATCGCAGCGTAGCAGTATCTCGACATCCAGCACGCCACACATCGGCCGCGCGTGGCGGATGGGCGGGATCACTTGTTCGCGATGAATCCCAGTTGCCTCCAGGCTTCGTAGATCACCACGGCGGCGGCATTGGAGAGATTCAAACTGCGGCTATTGGGTTGCATCGGCAACCGGATGCGCCGTTCTGCCGGAAACGATCCGAGTAGGTCCGCCGGTAATCCTCTCGTTTCTGGGCCGAACACGAATGCGTCCTCTTCAGCGTACGTGATCAGATCATATCGTTGTGTGCCTCTCGTCGAGACGGCAAAGAGGCGGCGACCGGCGAAATGGTCGGTACAGGCCGTCCAGCTCTCATGGACGGTGAGGGTCGCGAATTCATGATAGTCCAGTCCAGCGCGGCGCATTTGCCGGTCATCCAGCTCAAACCCCAATGGCTTCACCAGATGCAGCCGGGTGCCGGTATTGGCGCAGAGGCGGATGATGTTGCCGGTGTTGGGAGGAATTTCCGGTTGGTAGAGGATGACGTCAAACATGACAAAGTCAGGACCGTAAGGCTGATAGCATAGAGCCGATTGCACGAGCAAGGAGAATCTCGAAGGTGAGTCTGATACGCAGGGTGTGTTGCTTCTTGGTATAGTGAGTCCCGACCAATGTGTGGCCCGATGCGAAAGGATAGATGTCTGTCAGCTGATATGCGCGGTCCTCTCGGACGACAGGGCACTCCCGCTCTTGCCGTGCTCCTCGCCGTGGCACTGGCGTTGCTCGTGGCACTGGCACCTCTCACCTCAGCAGAAGAGGCGCCTGTGAAGTCCGCAGAACGGATCGCTGAACAGGCCAAGGCTATATGGGAGAGTGGGGCGCCGCTGGCGGCGTTGGAACTTCTGGAGCAGGCGATTCAGTCTGAACCGGAGGCGCTGGTATGGCATAAGTTACGCGGCGATATCCTGGCCACATTTCGGGGGCCCAAGGAAGCCGTGCAGGCCTACGATCTGGTCCTTGCTGCACAACCTGCGGCGTTGGAGGTCCGGTGGGCGAAGTGGAGTGTCTTGCTCTGGTGGGGACAGGACAATGAGGCGATCGCGGAACTGCGCCGCATAGCCCAAATTGACCCTCATGATCCGCTGGTTCATTTCCGGCTGGCTCAGGACCTTCGGAAGATCGATCGGCTCGAAGAATCCCTCGATTCGTTCAAGCAAGCCGTTCAATTGATGCCGGACCTTCTGAGCTGGCGATTGGCTTGGGCGCGGGCAAAGTTTGACGTCCTGGATTATTCAGGTGCGGAGGCCGAGGTGCAGGCTGTGCTGCAACGGCTGCCTCCCGGCTCCCCTTTGGAAATTCCCGCGAACAATCAGCTGGCGCAACTCTATGAATCGATGGAACGGGGGCGGCGCTTTACTCCGGTGCTGACGCCGGGCGCGACGGCGGAACAGCTCAAAGAATGGGCGGAAATTCGTGCGGACGCCTGGAAATTATTCGTTGCCGGCCGATATCGGGATGCCGAGCCAATCTATCGCAAGATGCTGGTGCTGAATCCCAAGGACGCGCTGGCCACCCATCAATTGGGCGTGACTCTCATGCAACTGGGTCGGTGTGAAGAGGCGCTGGCTGTCTTTGGAAATATGTCCAACCTTGATCCGAGCGAGGAGGATTATGCGGATACGACCTATCGGATGGGCCAATGTTTGGTTGAATTGAAACGGTGGGAGGACGCATTCCTGCATTTCCAAACGCTCTACGATGCCGCCGTTGAATTCGAAGAGGCCAACAAGGGCATCGCATTGCCGGCCGGCACCAAGGTGTTGTCGAAAGAGAAGATCACGCGGTGGCTCGACAAAGTGCGTCCTCATGTTCCTGAGTTGGCTACGCTGCAGGCGGAGGCTGAGAAAGCGGGGGGATCTTCCACTAAGTCGATGTCGTCGGGTGAGCCTTCAGCAGACGCGTTCTATGCAAAAGCACTCGCACCGGTGAAGCCGCAACGTGTCCTGGACACCAGTGCGGCGCTCATGGGGCGCGACGCCGATTTCAGTTGGTTTCGATTCGTGATCCCGGCGGCCAAAGTCGTCCGGGATGACTTTCCGACCGGGGCGCATGACTTCATTCCGTTGAGCCCGGGAGATACGTTTCCCTCCACACAAGGGGAAATCTATTTGGTATTCAGGCTGGTATCGGAATCGTTTGATGCCGTGCCGCTGACCGCGCGTTGCGTCATGGAAACAGCGGATTCGACAGCACCACCACAAATCATCGCGCAGGATCACGTGCTGACGTCAATGAACGACCAGTCCGGCTATTTCATGTTGAGCCGTCCAAAGACCGGGTGGCCTATAGGACTCTACCGTTGCGGACTCTTCGCCGGTGAACACGCCTCCGCCTATACTCTGGCCGATGAAGTCCGGTTCAGAATTGTGAAGACTCGATAGGCGCAGAGCGATGGCGAATCATGGAGTGATTCGTCGGAACATCAGGAGACTTGCGGGGCGTAGTAGATCAGGGAGCAAACAATTCAGCGAGGAGCAACAGTACACGGTCGGCGGTGGGTTGGTCGATTATGCCCAGGCGGGTGACGAGGCGGGTCTTATCCACGGTCCGGAGCTGGTCCAGTACAATCTGGCCTGTCTTGCGTCGAAATCGGGCGGGGACGCGAGTAGGGTAGGGCCGACCCCTTGTCGTCATGGGCGCGACGATAACCGTGTCGATATGGCGGTTCATTTCATCTGGAGAGACGACCAGGCAGGGGCGGGTTTTCCGGATCTCCCGACCTTCAGTCGGATCGAGACGGACGAGATAGACCTCGAATCGGCGGACTACCACCGCCATTCGTTCCGATCCCATCGGGAAGGCGACATATCTTTCCCGTCAAGGAGCTGGTCGTCACCGGCGCGGTGCATGGCCTGAAATGCGTCATCCCACCCGCTGCGTGGCCCTGATGCCGAACGAACGACCAACTGGTTTCCCTGGACATCGAT
>DASUMN010000271.1:0-27464 GCA_036277675.1 Nitrospira sp.
CACGGCGTCTCATGAAAACCGCAAGACGATTCTTGATGTCGTCGAACGGACGGCTGCGCGGGTGTTCATGCCGGTGACGGTCGGCGGCGGGGTGCGCACGCTCGATGATGTCCGAAATTTGCTGAATGCCGGGGCGGACAAGGTCAGTATCAACACGGCGGCGGTGGAGCGGCCCGAGTTCGTCAAGGAGTCGGCCCAGCGGTTCGGCACGCAATGCATCGTCGTGGCCGTCGATGCCAAGCGTGTCCCCGCCGCCGATCGCTGGGAAGTGTTTACGCACGGCGGGCGCAGATCGACCGGCTTGGACGTTATGGATTGGGCGAAACGGATGGAAGACTACGGGGCGGGAGAAATCTTATTGACCAGCATGGATCAAGACGGCAGGCAGAGCGGTTACGATTTGGCGCTGACTGCCGCCGTGTCGGAGCAGGTGTCGATTCCTGTGATCGCGTCCGGCGGAGTCGGCACGCTGGATCATTTGTATGATGGGTTTGTGAAGGGCAAGGCGGACGCCGTCTTGGCTGCCTCGATCTTTCACTTTCGGACGTATACGATTCCTCAGGCGAAGGCCTATTTGAGAGAACATGGGATTCCCGTGCGATTGGATCCCGTCGGACAGGCGGCGTGAGCAGATGAGCCAGGAACCGGCAACCCAGTTCAAATTCGATCAACAAGGCCTGCTCCCGGCCGTCGTGCAGGATTGGCTGGACGGGTCGGTGCTGATGCTGGGCTATATGAATCAAGAGGCCATCGCCAAGACCCTCGCGACCAAGCGCGTCCATTTTTGGAGCCGATCGCGTAATCAGCTATGGGAAAAGGGCGAAACGTCCGGTCACACATTGCATGTCAAAGAGCTCTTCGTCGATTGCGATCACGACACCATCTTAGTGAAAGCTCAGGCAGTCGGCCCGACGTGCCATACGGGTGAACGGGCCTGCTTCTTTTCCAGGCTGGACGAGCAGGGGCTGACGGCTGGAGAGAAGACGCAGGATGCGGCGGGGGGGATTCTTGAGTCGGTATTGCGGACGATCCGTGCTCGCCGCGCGCACCCGCAAGCCGGGTCCTATACGACTAAACTCTTTGAGGGCGGCCATGACAAGATTCTGAAGAAAGTGGCGGAAGAGGCGGGCGAGGTGCTGCTGGCATCGAAAGGCGGCAAGAAGGAAGAAATCGTCTATGAGGTGGCCGACCTCTTCTTTCACACGCTGATGGTGTTGGGCTATCACGAGGTGGCGCTTCAAGACATCTATCAGGAGTTGGGTGAGCGATTCGGCAAGTCCGGTTTGAGGACGGAGCAGTGAGGGGTAGGCGATGAGCGATTGTCTGTTCTGTAAGATTGCGGGGAAAACGATTCCCGCCATGATCGTTCACGAAGACGACCAGACTCTGGCGTTTGACGATATTCATCCGCAGTCGCCGGTGCATACCCTGGTGATTCCGAAACGGCATGTGGCCTCCGTCCACGACTTGGGCGAGTCGGATCAGCCTCTGCTGGCCAGGTTGCTGCTGGTCTGTACGAAGGTTGCGAAAGACAAAGGGCTGGCCGACTCAGGATTTCGTCTGGTTGCCAATACGGGGCGAGACGGAGGCCAAACCGTCTTTCATCTGCATTTTCACGTCATGGGTGGCCGGCACATGGGCTGGCCGCCTGGCTGACGGCGTTCCTCGGAATTGACAGATTTTTGAACCGTCTGTTAATCTGTCCGGTCAATTTTTCAACCACTTCGTCATTGACTCGTCCCATCGTGCGCGACGAGGAAGCAGGAGTTTTGACTCTCGTGGGTCACGGGCTGATTTCCGACGACATCATTGATCAGATCAAGAACCGGATCGACATCACGGACGTCGTCGGGCATCACGTTTCTCTGACCAAAGCCGGCCAGAATCTCAAGGGCTTATGCCCGTTTCATCAAGAGAAGACCCCCTCATTCACCGTCAGCCCGTCCAGGCAGATCTTCCATTGTTTTGGTTGCGGCGCCGGAGGCAACGTGTTCACGTTTCTCACCCGCTTGACCGGATCCAGTTTTCCGGAGGTGGTGCGGGATCTCGGCCAGAAGGTGGGAATCGAAGTGCGCGAGATGGCATCCCGCACCGGAGCTCCGGTGGGACAAGCCAAGCGAGTCGAGCAGCTGAACGAAGCTGCGGCGGCTTGGTTCACGCAGAATCTGCGCGATGCGCAAGTCGGAGCCGTCGGGCGCGAATATCTGGAGAGACGTGGTATTCAACCGCCCATGGTCGATCGATTTGGAATCGGTGTGGCGCCGGCCGAATGGGATGGATTGCTCAAAACACTCGCCAAGCAGGGTTTTACGCAAGGTGATCTGGCTGCGGCCGGCCTCGTGGTGGCAAGGGACAACGGTTCCGGTTTCTACGACCGGTTTCGGGCCCGAGTCATGTTCACGATCACGGATTTGCGCAAGCGTGTCGTCGGATTCGGCGGGCGGGTGCTGGGTGATGGCGAGCCCAAATATTTGAACTCCCCCGATACACCCTTGTTTAAGAAAGGGCAGACGCTCTTTGCCTTCGATCAGGCGCGCGAAGCCATCGTGCGAACCAAGACTGTGATCGTCGTCGAAGGGTATTTCGATGCGATCGCGCTTCACCAGGCGGGGCTCACCCACACCGTCGCCACACTGGGGACCGCGTTAACCTCCGAACATATCCACGCCTTGCGGCGGTTTGCCGATCAAGTAGTGCTGCTGTTCGATCCTGATGCGGCTGGTGTGC
This sequence comes from Nitrospira sp., assembly GCA_036277675.1. Taxonomy (GTDB): domain Bacteria; phylum Nitrospirota; class Nitrospiria; order Nitrospirales; family Nitrospiraceae; genus Nitrospira_D. The sequence goes on from DASUMN010000271.1 coordinate 2,728, forward strand.
GTGCGGCGTTGAGAGGATTGGATTTGTTCGTCAACAGCGGACTGGGTGTCAAAGTCGTCACGCTTCCGGCTGGTGAGGACCCTGATACCTTTGTGCGGAAGGAGGGTGCCGGCGCGTTCGCCCGGCTGGAAGTGGCCGCCCCGAGCCTCTTGGACTATGCGCTGGATTACACGGTCAAACAGGCCGAAACGGGCTCGCTGGAAAGCCGTATTCGAAGCGTCGATGAGGTGCTGCGGATTCTGCAGAAGAGCGAACATCCCATCGAGCGGGGGGAGCGTTTTAGAATCGTGGCGGAACGATTGGGGATCAGCCAGTCCCGGCTGATCGAACGGTATCCGGCCCTCCTGGCTCAGCCGAAGCCACGTGTGGAGTTGCCGCGCACGCAGCCCACACCGGGGATCCCGCTCAATGTCTTGTTCAAAGGATTGCCCGAAGAGCGGGATCTGCTGTTCTTGCTGTTGCAGAGCAAGTTGTCTCCTGCTGATATCCGCCGTCTGAAGCCGGAGGCCTTTACCGTCGCACCGGGCCGCAAGCTGGTCGAGATCGCGTTGGCTCATGTGGATCGGGAGGGGCGCATCAGCCTCCGATCGGTCTTGGATGCGTCGGTGGGCGATCCCGAGTGCGGCGCGTTGGCGACGGAACTGTCGATGCGCGAGGATCATTTTGACGATGTCCCGGTTCATGTTCGGGCCTGCCTGGACAGCCTCGACCGCAAGCGGGCGGAACAGGTGATGCGGGATCTGATCGGCCGGCTGAAGGCGGCCGAGCGCGAAGGGCGTGCGGACGATGTGCGACAGCTGAATGTGGAAATCAACGAACTGCGCATCCGGAAAGCCGCTGTGCCGGCTGCCGGGGCGGTGTCCTTAGTGAAGGAGTAGTCATGCCGAAACAAGAATTGCTCGGTGAGGTAAAAAAGCTGATCACGATCGGGAAGGAAAAAGGCTTCCTGACCTACGACGAACTCAACAGCACCTTGCCGGCTGAAGTCGTGTCTTCTGACCAGTTTGGCAGCATCATGACCATGTTCGGCGAGATGGACATCGAAATCGTCGATGCGCCGGAAGGCGAGCGGCCGCGAAAACGATCCGAGAACGGCGAGGCCGGCGAAGATGCCGACGACGTGGATGCGGAGTCCGAGGAGGAAAACGACAAACCGATCGACCTGACACCGGGAGCGTTGAGCCGGACGGACGATCCGGTGCGTTTGTACCTCAAGGAAATGGGCAGCGTGGCGCTGCTCAGTCGCGAAGGCGAGATTGAAATCGCGAAACGGATCGAGGAAGGGAAGCACGATATCGCGTCCGTGATCTATGGCATGCCGATGACCATCGAGTTCGTGCTCGCGCTGCGCGATCAGCTGAAAGACGGCACCATCGATGTGCGTGAGATCGTGCCGGTGCAGGAGCAGGAGGAAGAACTCGAAGAAGATCAGCAGCCGGTCGAGAGGGATTACGAGGAGTTGCGTGTCAAGACGCTGGACGCGTTGAACGCGGTGCGGAAGGTTTCCTTAGCGCTCAAAGCGCTGGTGGATAAGGGAAAGCACCTTGGTACCGATCCGGCCAAGCATAAGAAGTTCAAGAAACAGTTCGATGTGGTGCGCCAGCAGGTCGTGGACAAGATCGAATCCGTGAATCTCCACGGGGTGCTCAAGGATCGGATGGTGCAGCGCGTTCGCGACCTCAATGTCCAGATTCGGGCGGCGGAGCGGGAGGCGGTGAATTGCCAGCGGCGGATCGGGGTGGCCGGCGAAGCGGGCGCGGAACTGCTCAAGAAAATGTGCCGCAGCCGTCCGGACCTGCTGGCCGTAAAGCGAAAGACAGGAGTATCGGAAGAGAACCTGTTGGAAATCAAGAAGGTCTACCAAGCCGCCAAGGCCAAAGTCCGCCAATTGGAAGAAGAAGAGGCGCTGGTTCCGGCCGAAGACATTAAGGATGCCGTCAAGCATCTCGATGTCGCGGAAGAAAAGGTCAAACGCGGCAAGGCCGAGCTGGTGGAAGCCAACCTGCGCCTGGTCGTCAGCATCGCCAAGAAGTACACCAATCGGGGATTGCAGTTCCTGGATCTCATTCAGGAGGGCAATATCGGATTGATGAAAGCCGTGGATAAGTTCGAATACAAGCGCGGTTACAAGTTCAGCACCTATGCGACGTGGTGGATTCGCCAGGCAATTACGCGGGCCATCGCCGATCAGGCGCGGACGATCCGAATTCCGGTCCACATGATCGAGACGATCAACAAGCTTATCCGCACGTCGCGCCATCTCGTGCAGAAGCTCGGTCGCGAGCCGCTGCCGGAAGAAATCGCCGAGCGGATGGATCTGCCCTTGGACAAGGTGCGGAAGATTCTCAAGATCGCGCGTGAGCCGATTTCCCTCGAAACGCCGATCGGCGAGGAGGAAGACAGCCATCTGGGCGATTTCATCGAGGACAAGAAGGCCGTGTCGCCGTTGGAAGCGGCAATCCGGTATGACCTGCAACGGCAGATCAACAGCGCGCTGGAAACTCTGACGCCGCGCGAGGAAAAGGTCTTGCGCAAACGATTCGGCATCGGAGAGGCCACCGACCATACGCTGGAAGAAGTGGGGCAGGACTTCGAAGTGACGCGTGAACGTATCAGGCAAATCGAAGCCAAGGCCTTGCGGAAGCTGCGCCATCCGAGCCGCAGCAAGAAGCTCAGAAGTTTCGTCGAGAGTCTGTAAGTGTCTGACGGGTAGGCTCGATTGACTCCCGTCCAGGGGGGAGCCTAGAATCCTCAGTTGAGGCCAAGCCCGAACCTGAACTTGTCCGAACAGGGCCCATAGCTCAGGTGGTTAGAGCGGCTGACTCATAATCAGCTGGTCCTAGGTTCAAGTCCTAGTGGGCCCACCAGACTGTGTCAATTGCCGAAGAGGCCTCGCGGCAGAGAAAGGGCACGTTGAGCCACAAGCTTTCCCCACTGCTTGAATTACAGAAACTCGATCTCCGTATCATGGAGATCAGTGACGTCCGCAGAAAAATCCCCGACCTATTGCACGCGGCTGAAGCGCCTCTGCGCGCCACCTTGAAAATATTGAACGAGACGAAGACCGCCGCCGAGGCGGCGGTCAAAGAGCGGCGCTCGCACGAGAAGGACTTAGAGGCGCATGAGTCCCAGACGGAGAAGATGAAGTCGCACGCCGCGAGCTTGAAAACCAACAAGGAGTATCAGGCCCATCTCTTCGAACTCGATTTGGCGAATAAGAAGCGCGGGGATTTCGAGGAGAAGATTCTGGTCTGCATGGACAAGATCGACCAATTGCAGCGAACGGTGAAAGAGACTGAAGGGAAGAAAAAGGCTCTGGAGGCGGCGTTCGCGCAAGAAAAGAAAGTCTTGGACGAACAGGAACGTACGCTGGCCGCGGAGCTGTCCCAAGTCGAAGCGCAGTACCGGGACGCCGCGGCGCGAGTGGAAAAAAGCCTGCTCGACCGGTACACCCAGATCAAAGCTTCGAGGAAGGACCAGCCGCTGGCGGCAGTGCGCGATGGCATTTGCACCGGCTGCCGCTTACAAATACCACCCCAGCTTATCGCGCAGGTCAAACGGTCCGACGACCTGCACGTTTGCCCCTATTGCCGCCGGATGCTGTATTGGGAAGGCGAACCGGCGACGGAAGCTCCCTCCGGGCCAGGAGTCAAGCCCTCGGACCTCGAAGTCGGCGAATCGGTCTAGCCTGCTAACACGGCTTGCGTCGTCTTGAAGTGCAGTTTGGCCACGGTGCCGAGACGATCCCGCCCGTGTTTTTTCACAATCATTTTTGCGGCCAGTTCGACAGTCGGCGAGGCGCCCTTCGGCAACGTCGTGCCGACTTCACCTGAGAGGCGCTTGAGGCGCAGTAGAAACTCGGCTCGTGCCAAGATCGACGCAGCGGCGACAGCCAGGTCAGCCTCAGCCTTCGTCCGCTGCTCCAAGACGATCTTCCGCCCTTTATCTTGCAAGGCATTCAGGATCAATCGCTCGTCTCCGAATTGATCCGAGATCGCCCGCTCACAGGTCACCCGCTCCAATAAATTCTCCAGCGCTTTGGCATGGCCCCAGGCGAGGAGACGGTTCAGGTTTTTGATTTTCGCGTAGAGTTCATTATATTTCTGCGGGCCGATGGCGATGATGCTGTGAGGGCAAATGGTCTTGATGTCCGGCGCCATTTCGAGAATCCGCCCGTCGGAAATCTTCTTGCTGTCGCGGACCTCCATCAGTTTCAGTTCGCCTTGCGTGGTGGCATCCACATACACGGCTGCGATCACCAGCGGACCGAAATAGTCCCCCTTCCCGGACTCGTCGATACCGATCCGTTCTATGGATGTGATCGACCGATCAGCTGCCATGAGGTGCTCCTGCTGGAAAACCTAACCAAGGGCGCGGTAATCTACTCAATCGCATGTGCGGGGTCAAATTGGTGGCGACGGCATCACCTCACAGCTCTGCGGAGGAGGACAGTGATGGCTATACGACAACGATGGGGCTGTTCGCTCAGGATGGTGAGTCTATTGGTCGTGAGCGTCGGTGTGACCGGGTGCGAAACCAATCCGTACACAGGCCGGTCGCAGCTATTGATGTCGTCGGTTGGCCAAGAAATGCAGATGGGTGCACAGGCGTATGATCAGATCAAAAGTGATCCAAAAATGAAGCTGTCTCAGGATCCAAGAGAGATCGAGCCGGTGAAGCGGGTGGCGGCGAAGATTGTCGAGGCGGCCAAACGGTCGAAGTATGGCGAGATGGCCAAGCAGTTTCAGTGGGACGTGACGGTGATCAAAGACGACAAGACAGCGAATGCCTTCGCGTTGCCCGGCGGCAAGATGGCCGTGTATACCGGCATTTTCCCCGTGGCCAAGACGGAGGCGGGGTTGGCGGCTGTGATGGGCCATGAAGTGGTACATGCCTTGGCGCGCCATGGGGCTGAGCGCATGAGCCAAGGACAAGCCGCGAATGTCGGTTTGCAAGTGATTGGCGCGGCGATTGGGGTTGGGAGTAAAAATCCAGCACTTGGTCAAGCGACCATGGCAGCGCTCGGTGTGGGGGCGCAGGTCGGGGTGTTGCTGCCCTTTAGCCGAAAACACGAATCGGAAGCGGACTATATCGGTATTCTGCTTGCGGCTGATGCCGGATATGACCCGCGCGAATCGGTAGGACTCTGGGAACGAATGGCCCAGTCGTCGGGTGGAGGAGGACAGGCCGAATTCCTTTCCACTCATCCGAGTCACGACACGCGGATCGACCAATTGAAGGAGTGGATGCCAGAGGCCATGGCAATTTATGAGAAAAGAACGCCGGTGCCGGCAGCGTTGTTGCCGGCAGTGGGCGGCCGGTAGGCCACAGAGTTCATGTATCCGATCAGGCCTATGGAAAGATGGGATTGAGATCCTCGCAGCGGCTGGAGATTAAGTATTTGGAGAGATGTCTCCTTGTCACGGCTCGCCAGTTTTCATTATACTAAACGTGCGTGGGTGTGAAGGTCGGGTGATCGCCCGGTGCTATGGCATCGGGAGGAAAGTCCGGACTCCATGGGCAGGGCGCTGGGTAACTCCCAGGCGGAGCGATCCGACACCGGCACCACAGAAATTAAACCGCCGATGGCCGACGCGACGGGATCCCATCTGGTCGCTGTGGCTCAGGTAAGGGTGAAACGGTGGGGTAAGAGCCCACCGCGGTGGTGGTGACATCACCGGCACGGTAAGCGTCGCCCGGTGCAAGGCCAAATAGGAAGACACTTGCAGAATGCCCTCGCGTATTTTGCAAACCGACCGGCCCGGTCGAGGTCTTCGGGTAGGCTGCTTGAGGTTCGAGGTAACTCGAATCCCAGAGAAATGATCATCTCCGCCGGAGAGTCTATCTCCGGCGAGAACAGAATCCGGCTTATAGGCCTTCAAACTCACGCCCTTACCCTAGGCTCGGTCTCCATTTCCCGGTTGCATGCTGGGTGAGCGAGTCCGTTTCGGACCGTCCTATTGACCCGCCGTTTAGCAGGATGGTAGGATCTTCAATCTTTCCTGTTGATTTTTCAGAAATTTCTGAGTGGTTGTGAAGACATCCCGCCGTCTGTGGGGAGTGAAAACTTCTGATAACAGGGCTGAGCGGATTGTATAGGGATACCTGGTTTCGTGGTGGGAGGAGGCGGTTATGACACTCACCGGCGCTGAGATTTTCATCGAATGCCTGAAACGGGAAGGGGTCAAGACGGTGTTTGCGCTTCCCGGCGGCGTGGTCTTGAAGATTTTCGACATGCTGCATCAGCAAAAGGACCTCGAAGTGATCTTGACGCGCCATGAGCAGGGAGCGGGCCATATGGCCGAAGGCTATGCGAAGGCCACAGGCAAAGCCGGCGTGTGCCTTGTGACGTCCGGCCCCGGCATGACCAACGTGATTACGGCCTTGGCCGATGCCTACATGGATTCGGTGCCGCTGGTGTGTTTCAGCGGTCAGGTGCCGACCAGCTTGATCGGAAACGATGCCTTTCAAGAGGCCGATAATGTGGGCTTGAGCCGTCCCTGCACCAAGTACAATTTCCTGGTCAAAGACGTGAACGATCTCGCGTCAACGATCAAAGAAGCCTTCTACATCGCGACGACCGGCCGTCCCGGTCCGGTGCTGGTCGATATTCCCAAAGACGTGTCGATGGCGAAGGCGGAGTTCACCTATCCCAATTCCGTCTCGATTCGCGGCTACAATCCGACCTATGAAGGCAATAAGTGGCAGATTAAGCAGGCGGCCGAAGCCATCATGAAAGCCAAGAAGCCGATCCTCTACGTCGGCGGCGGGGTGGTGTTCTCCGGCGCCTCGCAGGAACTGCTGGAATTGGCCGAGATGACCCAGATTCCGGTCGATATGACGTTGATGGGGCTCGGCGTATTTCCGGGAGAGCATGCGCTGTCTCTGGGGATGCTCGGCATGCACGGGACCTATCAAGCCAATATGGCGATGCATTACTCCGACCTGGTGATTGCCGTCGGGGCGCGGTTCGACGACCGGGTGACGGGCAAGGTGTCGGAATTCTGCCCGCATGCCAAAGTGATTCATATCGATATCGATCCGACGTCGATCCGGAAGAATATCCACGTCGATATTCCGATCGTCGGCGACTGCAAGACCGTGTTGCGTGAATTGAATCAGGTCCTGCGCGCGACGGTGAACGGCGAACAGAAAGAGCTTCGGAAGCCCTGGTGGGATCAGATTCACCAGTGGCGGCAGGCGCATCCGTTGACCTATCAACAGGACAAAGATGGGCCGATCAAGCCGCAGCAGGTCGTCAAGCGGTTGTACGAACTCACCAAGGATCGCGACCCGATCGTCTCGACGGATGTCGGCCAGCATCAAATGTGGGCGGCGCAATACTTCAAGCTGGCGAAGCCGAACCGATGGTTGACATCGGGCGGGCTCGGCACCATGGGGTTTGGATTTCCCGCTGCGATGGGGGCGCAAGCGGCGTTTCGCAATCGTCTGGTTCTCTGCATTGCCGGAGACGGCAGCGTGCAAATGAACATGCAGGAGATGGCCACGGCGGTGGTGAGCAAGCTGCCGGTGAAGATCATCATCCTGAACAACCGGTTCCACGGTATGGTGCGGCAGTGGCAGGATCTGTTCTATGAAGGGCGCTATGCCTCCAGCTATTTGGACACCACGCCGGATTTCGTCAAACTGGCGGAAGCCTATGGGGCGGTCGGTTTGCGCGCGGACAAAGTGGCGAATCTCGACGAGGTGTTGAAACAAGCGTTGGCGACCGAGGGGCCTGTGATCGTCGATGTTCCCACGTATCCCTTTGAAAATTGTTATCCGATGATTCCAGCCGGCGGCTGCAATCACGAGATGATTCTCGAAGATCCGCCGGAGCTCAAGAAGAAGCAGTCGGGGACGAAACAGGTGACGCCGGAAGATAAAGATACGGTGCTCACAGCGTAAAGGAAGCACTGAGGAACATGGAACATATCATTTCCGTTACCGTTGAAAACAAGTTCGGCGTGTTGTCGCGCGTGGCCGGGTTGTTCAGCGGGCGGGGGTTCAATATCGAAAGCCTGTCGGTCGCGCCCACACTCGATCCGTCTATGTCGCAGATGACAATCGTCACGTCCGGCGACGAGCGGATTATTGAGCAGATCGTCAAACAGCTCAATAAGCTGATCGACGTGATCAAGGTCGTCGACCTGAACGAAACGGAGTTTGTCTCACGGGAGACGGCGATCATCAAGGTGCACACAAAGGATGCGGACCGCGCGGAAGCGCTACGGATCGTGGATATCTTCCGGGCGAATGTCATTGATTCCACCCCGAGCACCTATACCGTCGAAGTGTCCGGTGATCCCAAGAAGATCGAAGCGATCATCAACTTGTTGCAACCGCTGGGGATCAAGGAATTGGTCCGCACCGGGCGAGTCGCCGTGGCGCGGGAACCGATCCGCCAGGCCGTCGCTCAAGCCAAAAAAGTCGCTCGCGAATAACGTGCTCGCAGTGCAGATGATCCGGTATCCGTCAAAGCATAGACCGAGGTGAAGGAGTTGAGCATGAAGATTTATTACGACAAGGATGCAGACATTCAGCAGATTCGTAGCAAGAAGGTGGCCGTCATCGGCTATGGCAGCCAGGGGCATGCCCATGCGTTGAACATGAAAGAGAGCGGTGTGAGCGTCGTGATCGGGTTGCGTGAAGGCGCGTCGTGGAAAAAGGCGGAACAAAGCGGTCTGAAAGTCATGCCGGTGGCCGATGCGGTGAAGTCCTCCGATGTGGTCATGATCCTGGCGCCCGATGAGGCGCAGGCGGCTATCTATCGGCAGGACATCGCCCCCAATCTCAAGGCCGGATCTTATTTGGCGTTCGGCCATGGTTTCAACATTCATTTCGGCCAAATTGTGCCGCCGGCTTCGGTGAACGTGTTTATGGTGGCGCCCAAGGGGCCGGGCCATCTGGTTCGTTCCGAATACACGAAGGGCAGCGGAGTGCCCTGCCTGCTCGCGATCCATCAAGATCCCAGCGGCACCACCAGGCAGGTGGGGTTGGCCTATGCCAGCGCCATCGGCGGCGGGCGGGCCGGCGTCATTGAGACCAATTTTCGGGAAGAAACTGAGACCGATTTGTTCGGAGAACAGGCGGTCTTGTGCGGAGGCCTGACCTCGTTGATCCAGGCCGGGTATGAAACCTTGGTCGAAGCCGGGTATTCCCCTGAGATGGCCTATTTCGAATGCCTGCACGAAGTGAAACTCATCGTCGATTTGATCTATCAAGGCGGCATCGCCAATATGCGGTACTCGATCAGTACGACCGCCAAGTATGGGGATGTCACGCGAGGGCCGAGAGTGGTCACGGAAGAGACCAAGCGGGAAATGAAAAAGATCCTCGATGAAATTCAGACCGGCCGGTTTGCCAAGGAATGGGTTCTGGAGAACCAGGCCAACCGCCCCGTCTACAATGCCTTGTTGGCCAAAGGCGAAGCGCATCCCATCGAGGCCGTCGGGGCGAAGCTGCGGGGGATGATGCCCTGGCTGAAAAAAGATCAACTCGTCGATAAAACAAAGAACTAAGGAAAAGCTGTCACCAGTCCGCTAGCAGTCTGTATAATGACCTCGGATGTGATGGCTGGACGATGACGGTTGTTGCATGCACGGTGAAGGCGAAACGATGATCGATCGGGCCGTTGGGATTCCATTCGCCAAAGAAGGGCTTCCGTTTATCGCCATTCCCGCTGCGGTGACGATCGTGGCCGGATGGTTGGGGTGGACGGTTCTGGCGGTGGGGGCGGCGCTCGTTACGGCGTTTGTCGCGTGGTTTTTCCGCAATCCGTCCAGGGTCGTTCCCAAGGACCCGCATCTCGTCGTGGCACCCGGTGACGGCAAGGTCATCGCCATCGAAGAAGAATTCGAACCGCGCTATCTAAAAGAACGGGCCGTTCGGGTGACGATTTTCTTGAACGTATTCAATGTGCACATCAACCGGATGCCCTGCGACGGGACGGTGGAAAATGTGCAGTACCAGCCAGGGGCGTTCATGGTCGCCAGCAAGCCGGACGCGACATTGCGAAATGAGCAGAACGCGCTCATGATCAAAACGGTTGAAGGGGTGAAAGTGTTGTGCGTGCAGGTGGCGGGGCTCATCGCCAGGCGGATCGTCTGTTGGGCGTCCCCGCTGGATCCGGCAAGACGGGGAGAACGGTACGGCTTGATCCGCTTCGGGTCTCGGATGGACACCTTTCTCCCAATCGGCACCCCCCTGAAGGTCGCCGTCGGCGATCATGTCAAAGGCGGGGAAAGCATTCTGGGAGAGCTCCGATGAAAACCGCGGGATTCAGGAATTCGTTCGGCAAGGACAGCAAGCGCCGTAAAGCGGCCATGCACCTCATTCCGAACCTCTTCACGACCGGCAATTTGTTCTGCGGGGTCTATGCCATTCTCGCGGTCTTCAACGCCGACTATCTGGCGGCGGCCATCGCGATTTTCATCGCCATGGTGTTCGACGTCTTGGACGGGAAGTCGGCTCGCCTGACCAACAGCACAAGCCATTTCGGGTTGGAGTACGATTCCCTTTCCGACGTCGTGTCGTTCGGCGTCGCGTCGGGGCTGCTCATCTACTCGTGGGCGTTGAGCGGGCTGGGCACGTTCGGCGTGGCGGTCATGTTCGCGTATGTGGCGATGGGCGCGGTGCGGCTTGCGCGGTTCAACTCGACCGTGGCGTTGTCCGACGGCAAGTACTTTACCGGCTTGGCCATTCCTGCCGCGGCCGGTGTCGTCGCGTCGATGGTGATCTTCGATCACTATGTGCTGCACATGGGAGCGGAGACGAAGCCCCTCATCGTGTTGCTCGTCACCCTCGCGCTGTCGTTCCTGATGGTCAGCACGATCAAGTATCGCAGCTTCAAGGATCTCAAGTTCAAAGGTCCCCAGCAGGTCACCTATCTGGTCTGGGGAATTCTGGGGCTGATGTTGGTGGCAGCCTGGCCCCAAGGTATGTTATTCGTGATCTTCGCCGGCTATGCGTTGTTGGGTCCGATGGAACGCATGTTCTGGCTGGTGGCGCGGGCCATGGGGAAGAAGGTCGCCGTGAAACCCGAGGCGCCATCGCCTGAGCCCAAGCCATAGCGGCGCGCAAGATGTGAGCGGCTGTGACGAGGAGTAGTAGGCAACCTGTTTAGCCTAAGAGAATTGGCGGCTGGTGCAAGCCAATCTAAACGGTGCCGAACTCGCCTCCGAGCCTGAATCCATGAAATGAGAGTAGTGGATTCCGCCTGGCCCCCGTACGGGCCGAATGAAGGGTTCCGGACGGCGCAGGCTGCTCCGGGCTGAAACAGGGTGGTACCACGGAGCTTCAGAAGCCTCCGTCCCTGGGCATGAGGGATGGGGGCTTTTTGCATTTTGAAGGATGGGAGAGGTGAGCCATGACACGCATGATACGAATTTTCGATACGACGTTGCGGGACGGCGAACAGTCACCCGGCGCCAGCATGAACGTGGAAGAAAAAGTCATGGTCGCCAAGCAGCTGGCCCGCCTCGGCGTCGATATCATTGAAGCAGGATTCGCCTACAGCTCGCCGGGGGATTTCGAAGCAGTCAGACGGATTGCGCAGGAGGTGGAAGGACCGACGATCTGCAGCCTCGCGCGGGCCCGCCCCGAAGATATCGATCGGGCATGGGACGCGTTAAAAGGGGCCCCCAAGGTCCGTATCCATACGTTTCTCTCGACGTCCGACATCCATTTGAAACATCAATTTCGGATGACTCGCGAAGAGGCCAAACAGCGCGCGGTCGACATGGTTCAGCGGGCCAGGGGTTACGTCGATGATGTCGAGTTTTCCCCGATGGATGCTAGCCGCTCAGATCCGGCCTATCTGTACGAGGTGATCGAAGCGGTCATTGCGGCCGGAGCCGGCACCGTCAACATTCCCGATACGGTGGGCTATGCGGTTCCCCAAGAATTCGGCGCCTTGATCAAGGGGATTTGCGACAAGGTGCCCAACGCCAAGCGGGCGGTGATCTCGGTCCATTGCCACAACGATTTGGGTGTGGCGGTGGCCAACAGTCTGGCGGCGATCATCAACGGGGCCGGCCAAGTGGAATGCACGATCAACGGGATCGGGGAACGGGCCGGCAACACCTCATTGGAAGAAATCGTCATGGGGCTTCGGACCAGGAAGGATTTTTATCAGGCTGATACGCAGGTCAGGACGGAAGAAATTGCCAAGTCCAGCCGATTGGTCAGCAAGATCACGGGGATGGTGGTACAGCCCAATAAAGCTATCGTGGGGGCGAATGCCTTTGCGCACACGTCCGGGATTCACCAGGACGGTCTGCTGAAAGACAAGACCACGTATGAAATCATGCGGCCGGAGTCGGTCGGCCTGGTGGAAAGCAAGATGGTCATGGGCAAGCTCTCCGGGCGGCATGCCTTCCGGCAGAGGTTGGAAGAGCTGGGGTACAAGCTCAGCGAAGAAGAGATCAACCATGCCTTTGAGCGGTTCAAGAAGCTGGCCGACCAAAAAAAGGAGATTTACGAGGAAGACCTCGAAGTCATCGTGTCGGAAGAATTGGCGAAGATGGCGGAGAGCATCGTGCTGAAGTCGTTCCATGTCGAGAGCGGCACCGATCGGACTCCGACCGCCACTGTGGAACTGGAGATTGACGGGAAACCGGTGAAGCAATCAGGAACGGGCGACGGGCCCGTCGATGCCGTGTATCGAACCATTGCGGCCATGACACACACCAAGAGCACGCTGTTGATGTTCGGCGTCAACGCGATCACCGGCGGGACCGATGCGCAGGGTGAGGTCTCCGTGCGGGTGCAAGAAAACGGGCGGACCGTCTCGGGCCATGGGGCCGATACCGATATCATTGCGGCGGCGGCGAAAGCCTATCTCAACGCTCTGAATCGGCTGGCCTACATGGCGTCCAAAGAGGCCGGCGGCGCGCAGCCGGTTCGCTTGATTTGATCGTTCCTGCCGGGCTAGAGTGATTCTCTTTGGGCCGCGCGGCCCAACGCGGCTCACCCATGTTGAAGCGAACCCTTGCAGACTGTCGGGAGTTTGTGGCCGGAGACCACACGGTTCTTCGGGAGCTGATGCATCCGGCGAAAGATGGAGTGGCACTCGGGTACAGTTTGGCCCATGGCACGCTCGCGGCGGGGAAGCGGTCGAAACGGCACGTGCTGACCTCGTCCGAAGTGTACTATTTCATTGCGGGGCAGGGCCGCATGACGATCGACGCGGAGACCTGCCCGGTTGAAGCGGGCTCGATGGTGTACGTGCGGCCGGGCGGCACACAGTTCTTGGAGAATACCGGGACGTCGGACATCGAGTTTTTGTGCCTGGTCGATCCGGCGTGGCGACTAGAAGATGAAACCGTGTTGGAATAAGTATTCTGAAGATCGTGCGATAAGGAAGGAGCGCAGCGCGTGAACGCGAAAATTGCGGTATTGGCCGGAGACGGGGTGGGGCGTGAGATCGTGCCCGAAGCCGTGAAGATCCTCAAGGCGATCGGAGAGACGTATCACCATTCGTTTCAATTCACATCCGCCGATATCGGCGGGCAGGCGATCGACAAGGTCGGGGTGCCGTTGCCTAACGACACGCTGGCACTCGCGAAGCAAAGCGATGCGGTGTTGCTGGGGGCCGTCGGCGGCCCCAAGTGGGAGGGGCTGGATTACAGTCTCAGGCCGGAGCGGGCCTTGCTCGGCATCCGGGAGGCCTTGGGGCTCTATGCGAATCTTCGTCCGGCCAAGGTGTATGCCAATCTCGTCGATGCCTCGACGTTGAAGCGCGAGGTCATCGAAGGCATCGACATTCTTGTCATCCGGGAACTCACCGGCGGCATTTATTTCGGGAAGCCCAAGGGGATTGAAAAGTTGCCGAACGGCGACGAGCGGGGCGTCAATACGGAAGTGTACACGACGGAGGAAGTGCGGCGCATTGCGAAAGTGGCGTTTGACGCGGCGAGGAAACGGCGGAAAAAAGTGATGTCGGTGGACAAGGCCAACGTGCTGGAATCGTCCGAGCTGTGGCGGAAGGTCGTGATCGACGTGCACAAGGAGTATCCTGACGTCGAACTCAGCCATATCTACGTGGACAACGCCGCGATGCAATTGGTGCGCAACCCGCGGCAGTTCGACGTGCTCCTGTGCAACAACATGTTCGGCGATATTCTCAGCGACGAGGCCGCGATGCTGACCGGGTCGATCGGGATGTTGCCGTCCGCGAGCGTCGGGGCCAAGGTCGGGCTGTTCGAGCCGATTCACGGCAGCGCGCCGGACATCGCCGGAAAGAACATCGCCAATCCCATTGCGACCATCGCCTCGGCGGCGATGATGTTGTCGTATGCGTTTCAACTGGACAAAGAGGCCGAGGCCATCGACCGCGCCATCGTGAAAACGCTCGATCTCGGCTATCGGACCAAGGACATCCAAAGTCCGGGCGCCCGGATCGTCGGGACGGCCGAAATGGGCGATGCGATTCTTCGTAACTTGAATTAGCCCGTCTGTACTGACATGGTCACGGCATTTCGCGCATGGACAATTCACACTCTGGCTGGAACCGGCGAGCCCGGCTATTCCGGAGACGGAGGCGCGTGCGGTCGTGCGGCGCTGAATGAGCCGAAAGGATTGGCGAGCGACTCGTTCGGCAACGTGGTGATCGCCGATTCGGAAAATCACGTGATTCGGAAGATCGACCGGTCGACCGGTATCATCTCGACCGTGGCTGGTATGGCCGACGAGCCAGGTCCGCCGGTCCGTGTCTTTCAGAACGTGGGTGAGCCGCAACCGATGAATGAGGACCCCTTTGCCGAGACGGCCTCGGCCACTGGGCAGGGATACAGGCAGCAGGCCGATTTGAGCGGGACAGTCCGGTATATCGTCAATGGGGCAGCGGTGCCGAAGCGGTTCAGTGGGGACGGAGGACCGGCGATCCGTGCGCGTCTGAACTTTCCGACGGCTGTCGTCTCGGACCGGCAGGGCACTCTGTATATTGCCGACACCATGAACCATCGCGTTCGTGTCGTGGAAGCCGGAACGGGGATCATCACCACCGTCGCGGGTGTCGGCCAGCCCCGGTACGGCGGCGACGGAGGACCGGCAACGGCGGCGGGGCTGAACGACCCGGCGGCGTTGGCGCTGAACGGCAGGGGCACGTTATATATCGCAGACCAGAGCAACAATCGTGTCCGGGCCATCGATCTGGCGACGGGGCATATCCGCACGGTCGCCGGCACCGGAGCGGCAGCCTATAATGGAGATGGAATTCCAGCGACGGAAGCGGCGTTGGCCGGACCCAGCGGGTTGGCTTGCGCGGAGGATGGGACCCTGTTTATCGCCGATACGTTCAATGGAAGGGTGCGGGCGATCGATCCGGTCACAGGCCTGATCCGGACGGTGGCGGGGGACGGAGGCGAGTACCGGTATCAGAGCGATGCCGAGGCGCCGTCGGCCAGTCTCTCCAGGCCATCCGGCATCGCCGTGGATCGGGGGGGTAACCTCTGGCTCACCGATTCCGACAACCATGTGGTTCGCCGGTGGGATCGGACAACCGGACTGATCGAGCGAGTGGCCGGAGGGGGGACAACCGGTGCTGGTGGCGATGGTGGGGTAGCGGCCAATGCCGGTCTCAACTATCCCTTTGGAATCGCAGTGGACGGGGAAGGGCGGATTCTGGTCGCGGATACATTCAATCATCGGATTCGGGAAATTACACCGTAACAGGGAGACAGGCAGGGTTCGATGCTGAAAAAGAAATCGAAATACGTCATGGCGATTCTCGGCGCCACCGGCGCCGTCGGGAAGGAAACGCTGGAGATCTTGGAGGAGCGGAAGTTTCCGTTGGAGTCGCTGCGGCTCTTTGCGTCGAAACGATCGGCCGGCGGAACGATGTCGTGCCAGGGCAAGGAATGGACGATCGAGGAGCTGACGCCCGAGTCATCCTTTGCCGGTGTCGATTTCGCGTTGATCTCGGCGACGGATGCGATCAGCCGGGACTATGGGCAGAAGCTCGGCGCGGCGGGCGTCGTCGTGATCGACGACAGCGGTGTCTGGCGGATGGACAACGAAGTGCCGCTGGTGGTGCCGGAAGTGAACGCCCAGGCATTGCAGTCCATGCCGCGCGGCATCGTCGCGATCCCCAACTGCACCACGACGCCCTTGGTCATGGCGCTCAAACCGCTGCACGATGCGGTCGGCGTCAAGCGCGTGGTGGTCACGACGTTTCAGTCCGTGTCGGGCACCGGCGCGGCGGCGATGGATGAACTGATGGACCAGACGAAGGATCTGATGGCGTTTCGCGACGTGAAGACGGAAGTCTATCCCTATCAGATCGCCTTTAATCTGCTCCCGCACATCGGCTCGTTCAACGACGGCGGCGACTGTTCGGAAGAAGTGAAAATCGTCAAGGAGACCAGGAAGATTCTGGGCGCGCCGGCGCTGCGCGTGACGGCGACGACGGTCCGTGTTCCGGTCTTGCGCTGCCACTCCGAGGCGATCAACGTCGAACTGGAGAAGCCCCTGCAGCCCAACGAGGCGCGGGCCGCGCTGGCCGCCATGCCCGGCGTCATCGTGTACGATGATCCGGGGAAGAAGCTCTATCCGATGCCGCTGGACGCGACGGGAAAAGATGACGTCTATATCGGTCGGGTGCGCGAAGACGAATCAATATCGAATGGCCTTAATCTCTGGGTCGTGTCCGACAACCTCCGCAAAGGGGCGGCGCTGAATGCGATTCAGATTGCCGAATGTTTAATTAAGGGGTAACGGTGGAATGGACCGCGATCGGCAAGGTGCTGATCGGAATCGGGGTGGCGATCGTGGTGATCGGCATTCTGCTGGTTGCCGCGGATCGGATCCCCGGCTTGGGCAGCGCCGTCAGTTGGCTGGGTAAATTACCCGGCGACCTCTCCTACAAACGCGACAACGTCAGTTTCTACTTCCCCATCGCCACCAGCATCGTCCTCAGTATTGTGCTCAGTCTGGTATTCTATCTCCTAGGATGGTTCTTCCGCCGATGATGCGATGGTGGTGTGCCGCACTGAACGCTGTGGTGCTCATGGGGTGGTTTGTGGTGACCCCGGCCTATGCGGTTCCCTCCATCCGTGTCATGCTCGCGTCCGACGTCCAACGGCTGGAGGTACGCGCCGCCGACGTCATCTGGGCTGCGGACGAGCGGGATCAGGCCCGTCCCTATCTGGCGGTGCTCCGCATCGAAGTTCGAGGGCAAGCGATCCTCTTGAACGGAACCCGCATCCACGGTGAGCAGGTCACGTTGCGTGCCGGGGAGCAGGATCTGAAGCTCTGGCTGCCGCAGCCGAACGGCAATGGAAACGGCGCCCCGCCGAGGCCCGCCGACGACAAACCCACCCTGCAAGTCAGCGGGTTGGTGCAGCTGGTGCTTCGGGGGAAAGGCGTGATGATCGTCAATCATGTCGATCTGGAGGAATACGTGAAAGGAGTCGTGCCGGCGGAGGTCAATTCCGCCTGGCATCTGGAAATGCTCAAGGTGCAGGCGGTGGCGGCCAGGACCTACGCGCTGTACCAACACATGCTCGGTACGTCCCGAGAGTATGACGTGGTGGCGAGCGTTCAGGATCAAGTCTATCGGGGGCGTCACGGGATCGATGCGCGGGTGGAACAGGCGGTGGGGGCGACGCGGGGGCAGGTGGTGACCTACGAGGGGGCGCCGATCTATGCGGCGTTTTCTTCGACCGCCGCAGGTCTCACCGAAGACGCCGTGGTGGTCTGGTCGAAAGACTTGCCGTATCTGAAGGGGGTCGAGTGCCCGTTCGATCTCGAGTCTCCCTATTATCAGTGGAAAGCCTCCTTCAAAATCGAGACGCTCGAAAAGAACCTCCGGCAGCAGGGAGTCACCGTCGGCACGATCGCGACGCTGACGCCGCTGACGTATAGCCGCGCGGGCCGGGTGGCCACGCTGCGCATCCTGCATTCCAAGGGTGAACTGATTCTCCGTGGAGAGGACCTGCGCAAGGCGGTGGGCTATTCGGTCATTCCCAGCACGCAATTCACCATCGATTCGATCGGTGAAGAGGTCGTGCTCTCCGGATATGGCGCCGGCCATGCGGTCGGATTATGCCAATGGGGCGCCAAGGAACTGGCTGAGCTCGGCTACTCCTATTCCAGCATTCTTCAATATTATTATCCGGGGACGGAACTGCGCGATGCGTCGCTGACGCGGACACCACCGATTCCCCCGGTCGCCGCCCCTCCTGTCTCCTGATGGAACTCTCCGAGTTCGACTTTCCGTTCGACCCGTCCCTGGTTGCGTCGCAGCCTGTGCTTCCGCGTGATCGAGCGCGGCTGCTGGTGCTGGACCGGCGCACGAACCGGATTGGCCATCGGCAGGTTGCGGATCTTCCGGCCTTGCTGGAGCCGGGCGACCTGCTGGTCGTGAACGATACCAAGGTGCTGGCGGCCCGGGTGATGGGGACCAAGCAGCCGTCAGGCACGTTGGTCGAGGTGCTGTTCGTCAAGGATCTTGGCGAGGGCCTCTGGGAGATCATGGTCAAAGGTACGTTTCGCGTCGGCCAGGTCATCGAATTCGACGGCTCCTGCCGCGCGACGATTACGAAACGCGATGCAACCGGCACGACGGTGAAGATGGAGGGTGATCGTCCTGTCGAACAGTTTCTCCGCGAGCGCGGGCAGATGCCCCTGCCGCCCTATATCAAGCGGAAGCCAGGCCGGGAGGATCACGCGTGGTATCAAACGGCGTTCGCCAAACATGAAGGCGCGATCGCGGCACCGACCGCGGGGCTGCATTTCACGCCGGAGCTGCTCGCGCGATTGGCCGCACGATCCGTCGGCGTGGCGGCGATTACCCTGCATGTCGGGCCCGGCACGTTCAAGCCGGTCGTAGCGGAGCGCATCGAAGACCATCAGATGGGAGGGGAACGATTCGAGGTTGGGGCCGAAGCCGCCGAGGCGATCACGCGGACGAAACAGGCGGGCCGGCGGGTCGTGGCCGTCGGGACCACGGTCGTGCGGACGTTGGAAACGGTGGCGCAGGCACAGGGGCGGATCGTGCCGGCCGGCGGTGAGAGCCGGCTGTTCATTACACCGGGGTTTCCGTTCCAGGCCGTCGATGCGCTCATGACGAACTTTCACCTGCCGCGGACCACCCTCTTGATGCTCGTGTCGGCCTTCGCCGGTGTCGAAACGGTTCGACGGCTGTACGACGAGGCGGTCAAGGAACGCTATCGTTTCTACAGCTATGGCGACGCGATGCTGATCCTTTGAGAGTCGACTCCATATAGCATTCACGTTTCAGCACTTCCCGGAGAGGGGCGTGATTTCTCCTCTCGAAGCGAGTATGCTTCACAGAAGCACCATGGCCCCATCCATCATACACCGTGCGATACCGACACAACCTGGGTCTCAGCCGGCACACCGGATTGAAGTGGTCGACGACATCATGGCTGAGGTTTTGCGGAAGAAAACGCCGGCTGAACGGCTGGCGATCGGTTTCGGTCTGTGGCGCTCTGCCCGAACGTTGCTTCGTGGACAATTGAGCTCGCTTCACCCCGAGTGGGATGCGGCGCACCTCGACCGGGAAGTCGCGCGGAGACTGTCCCATGGAGCTGTATGAGCTCCTCGAGCACATTGCGCGCACCTTCGAGCGGCTGGAGATTCCCTACCTGATCACGGGTTCCGTCGCCTCCATGGCCTATGGCGAACCTCGTCTGACAAACGACATCGACCTGGTCGCAGCCGTCGAGGGGAGGCATGTGCCGGCGCTCCTGCAGGCCTTTCCATCCCCCACGTTCTACCTTAGCGAGGAAGGCATGCGGGAAGCGATCAGGTACCAACGCCAGTTCAACATTATCCACCCGGGGTCGGGACTGAAAGTCGACGTGGTTGTACGCAAAGACACACCGTTTGACCGCAGCCGGTTCACCCGCATCCGGAGCCTGCATCCAACGGAGCACTATACTGCCGCGTTTGCCTCACCCGAAGATGTCATCATCAAGAAGATGGAGTATTACCAGGCCGGCGGGTCCGACAAACATCTCCGTGATATTACCGGCATGCTGACTATCAGCGGACCGGAGATCGATCAGGCCTATATTGCCGAATGGGCCGATCGCCTCGGCCTGCGCCGGATCTGGGACATGATTCAGGAGCGACTCAAGCACCCCTGAGCAGCCCGTCAGTGCTCTGTTCCAGTTCTGCCATCAGCCTGTCCTGCCTGCGGCAAGTGTCATCGAGCCGAGCCAGTCAAAAGACCATCCGTGCTCCATCCCTGGGACGAGCCTCCTCGGCATCACGAGCCGGCTTTGGCGAGACAACAGTGTTTGTAGGCGTTGCCGCTGCCGCACGGACAGGGAGCGTTCCGGTCCAGGCCGCCGGCTGGACGGGGAGCCAGGCTCAGCAGCGCCCGCGGGTCCTGGTGAAACAGATCCCGCATGATCGCATAGAGGGCCGGGTCCCGCCGTTCAAGAGATGCGGGCGACGTGAAGAAATATTCGGCCAGCACGGCGAAGAATTCGTGCTCGTTCGTGTAGGCATAGGCGTCCAGTCTCGCCCGTTGCCGTGACGGATGGGCGAGCTCCTTCGCCACAAACCGCACCCACTGCCGCACCGCCATCCATGGCACCTCCGGCGGGATCCCGTATTCGCGTGTCTCCCGCTCGACCAGGTGCGCGAACTCATGCACTCCCACGTGGTGATGCCCGGAGGGATGATCGAATCCCGCCAGCAGCGCCGGCTTCGAGAGAATCATCACTCCGCTCAAATGGTGCAGCCCCGCCATCCCCACAATCGTCTCTTCCTTGCCCCCGGTGGTCCGGTAGGCGTCGTCGAAAGCGTCGGGATAGATCAGCACTTCGTGCAGCCGGTGGTACGACCAGTCCTCAAATCCAAAGATCGGAATCACCGCACTCGCCGCGACCAGGACACGGACCGTGTCGTCCACCTCCGTGCGGATCCCCGTGACCCGGATCTCGTCCAGGAAAATCTGCACCAGGTGCCGGAACCGCACCTGGCCCGCCCCGTCCAGCGCCCGGAAGAACGCCACGTGCGTCTGTAGAATTGTCTCCCACGCAGGCGGAAACGGCTGCTCCACCACCGCCAGCCGCCGGAGACAGCGCCGGCGCACCCACCAGTAGGCGAGGGGACTCAATCCGACGAGGAGCCACAGCACCGGAACGAGCCAGCCCATCCACGCGGCCGCGAGCGCCGCCAGTCCGGCAGCGACCAGCGCGTCCCGGCGATTGCGTGCATTCAGTTCCGGTGTCACCAGCATCGGCCCGTGCTCCTCAGGAGAAACCTGCCCGCGCGCCACGATTCTACACCGATCTTCGTCCCCGCTCAGTCCTCGCGTCTCAGCCCTTCCCAGAGAAAGGATGAATTCTACTGAGGAAAGGGGTAAGCTTCCGCCACCTTAAGCCAGGTTGTATTAGGCGTGCGCATTTATTTTATTCCAGGCATTCGGTATGAAGATCATTCGTGATTGTTTTGGCCGATCTGTGCGATTGACGGATGAACGGATCGCCCATGTTCTTCTGCATCAGGAAATGATTGGTATGGCACAGGAGATTGAGCGGGTGCTTCAATCACCGACAGAAGTGCGGCTTTCTCGGTTGGATCAGGCGGTACGACTGTTCTACGAGTTCTATGCCAAGACGATGGTTGGTGGGAAGTGGCTGTGTGACGTGGTAAAGTATGCCCCTGAAGATGCGTTCGTGGTGACAGCCTATTTGACCGATCAACTGAAGGCTGGAGAAACAATATGGCCGACAAAGTAAAAGTCTGGTTTGATCCGGAAGCGGATTATCTCGAAGTCCAGTTTCGGGAAGCTCCCGGCTTTATGCGACCTACTGCGCACGATGCCGTCATGGAGCGTGTGGATGAACAGGGGCGTGTCCTGGGCTTCAGCGTGCTCGGGGTCAGTCGCTTCCCCAAAGATCATCCCTTAGAAGCAGAACTCGTTGCCGGAGACTAACGCGCACTCCGCTCTGTATTCCACTTCCCGGTCCCTGTCCTAGCCCTTGCCGTCTGAGCCTGGACCGAAAGCTCACCGGGCTGCGTAGAAGGACGAGACAGACCAGATAGACAATCTTTTCTCTCCTCCCGCCCGTCCCGCAGTCTCGCCCGTCCCGCTCTTCACGCTCGTCCGCCTTTCCCGCTCCTACGCACCAGATAGACTAGACAAACCAAACAGACGAGACAGACAATCTTTTCGCCCGTCCCGCCTCCATACCAGACCCACCCACCCGAGAAACCACAGCGGCCCCTTCAGCCGCTACGATCCGCAACGAATCCCTATGGGAGGGGGAATTGATGGAGGGAGATGGCCGCCACACGCTTGTTCGCGTCATAGCATATATGCTATGTTCACAAAAAAATGGCAGATCCATTGAGCAAAGTGCCGTCAAATAGACTGGTCTATGACGGCGCGGTGTTCCGAGTCGAGTTCTACGTCGCTCTGGGCGGGGCTGCACCGGCAGAAGCATGGCTCGAACAGCTGCCTCTTGGTGCTCAGCAGAAATTTGCTGCGTTGTTTGCCCGCATGGGGGACACGGGGAAGATAGGGCGGTCGACGCCTGATTTTGACGCATGGATTCAGGAAGGCCGGCGACAAAACACCTAAACGAGAAATCGACCGAGCCGAAGCGTACAAGAAAGATTTTGAAGGGAGAATGAAGCATGAACGCTAAAGGTGCGCGAGCGGACAAGGGGTGGCTGGAGAGAAAACTGGCAAATCCAAGGTTCCGCAAAGGATTTGAAGAGGAAGTGCAGAAGTTGGCAATCGGTGAGCAGCTCTCTCGGTTACGCCAAGAGGCGGGACTCACTCAGGCACAAGTGGCGCAGCGAGCGAAGACCACGGCCTCTGCCATCAGCCGTTACGAAAACGCGGCATACGATCGCTACGAACTTCGCACGCTTCAGAGAATCGTCCGTGCCTGCGGGGGGCGACTCGATATTATTCTAGAGCCTGGACCGACCAGACAGACCAGATAGACCGAACAGACCAGACAGACCAGACAGACCAGACAGACCGTCTTCCCCGGTACTACTCTCCAATCCTAGCTACCTCATAGGGTGGGGTGATTTCCCTTAGAGAAAGGGGTATTCTTCGCGGAGCCAAAAATGGAGGGTAGATGACGCTCTCGCTCAATAAACCGAAACTCGACAATCTTGCCGGTGACATCTGGAAGTCTGCGGAACGGCTTCGCGGGAAGTTCAAGGCCTACGAGTATCAAAACGTTATCTTGCCCATCATCGTCATTCGCCGATTGGAGTGTGTGCTGATCGACTGGCGAGAAAAAAAGTGCGCCGAGGTATTGGCCAAGCGTCCAAAAACCACGGAGAAGGAACTTGCCAAGCTGGTCAAGGAACTGGAACTCAATCCCAAACAATCACCATTCTCAAACAAGACCAACTGGACGCTTCGCAAGGTCTACGAGGAAGATCACGCGCTACTGGAGGCTAATTTCCGCGCCTACATCAACGGCTTCTCTAAGAACGTTGACGACATCATCGAGCACTTCAACTATCGCGCCACCATAGGCCAGATGGTGAAGAACAACCGACTTGCCCCGATTCTCAACCAATACAAGGAACTGGAACTCGGCCCGGACAAGCTCTCGCCGCTGGAAATGGGATACATCTATGAGGAATTGCTCCGTCGATTCTCGGAACAAAGTGGCGAAGAGGCCGGAGAACACTTCACACCGCGCGAAGTTATCCGCCTGATGGTCGAGCTGCTGGAGATACCGATTCCCGACCGACATTTCTCGATCTATGATCCCGCAGCAGGAACCGGTGGTATGTTATCCGTCGCCAAGGAACATCTACTCGACCGCGCCACTACACCGGAGGAGAAGGAACGCGTTGAGAAATTCGTGACCGTCCACGGCCAGGAACTTTCGCCCACGAACTACGCCATCTGTCAGGCGGACCTCCTCATCAAAAACGACCAACAAGCCAAAGTCACCTACGGGAACTCGCTCATTTCCCACTCCCCACATAGCAAAGAGCCTGGCGACCAGTGGCCAGAACCCAAATGGCGCTTCAACCGCATGTTGAGCAATCCGCCGTTCGGCGTGACCTGGGGGGGAAAGGACGGCTATGAGGCCGAGGCTCGCAAGCTGGAGAGGACCCGTTATCAGGCGGGGATGCCACGCGTGAACGACGGCGCGCTCCTCTTCTTGCAGACGATGCTTGCGAAGATGAACCCGCCTGATAAGGGTGGGAGTCGCATTGCCATTATCTTTAACGGTTCGCCCCTGTCCAATGGCGACTGCGGTTCTGGGGAGAGCGAAATACGCCGCTGGATTCTGGAAAACGATTGGCTTGATGCTATCGTCATGTTGCCGGATCAACTTTTCTACAACACCGGTATCTTCACCTACATCTGGTTATTGCGGAACGATAAGCCTTCTACTCATCACGGGCGCGTGATGCTCATTGATGCGCGCAAGCAATTTGAGGATGAGCCGAAATCCTTTGGCCAGAAACGGCATCGGATTACTGACGCGCACCGCGCATGGATTGAGCAACGGTACCGCGATGGCTGGGCCAAGGGCTACGCTGACGAGCAGGTGAAGATTTTCCGGCGGGAGGACTTCGCCTATCATAAGGTCAGCGTCGTGTTCTGGCAGAGCGACGAGAACGACAAGCCCGCAACCATTTCTGAACCTTACGAGAAGGCCTTTACCGCCGCCAATCTGAAAAAGGAAATGGAGTTCTATGGGAGTGAGCTGACCTTCCTTGCGCATGTGAAGGCTGCCGATGAGGACAAGACCATCGAGCTCGTCCTC
>DASUMN010000272.1:0-5608 GCA_036277675.1 Nitrospira sp.
CGAGGAATGTGACGATTTTGAAAGCTGCGTGTAGATGTAAATGCTCGATTGTAAACGGGACACGCAAGAGAATCCGGGTCAGCCACGATATCTCGAGAACTGCTGTCTCTGCTAGTTCCTTCTTACCCGATCCGGCTCGTGTAGGCCGTTCCCACAATTGGCGGGAATTGGCTCCTGGCTTTGCTTCCATTAAAGCAGAGATCTGCTAAGGTTGTAACGTGCGTACGGATAAGAAATCATCGAATAAAGCCGAGAAGAAGTCAGGCCTGCGTGGTCTCCGGCAGGATACCATGGGCTACGGCAAGAAGACCGCGCTGCTCGAAGAAGCCATCACTCAAATGAACGCGGGGAAGTACGGTCGCTCCTCGGCCGTGCTCAAAGAGTTATTGGCGCTCGACCCGCACAATATGGAGGCCAGGCGTCTTTTTGCCACCTTGCATCTTCGTCTGGGGAGCCTGATTCCGGCTCGGCAGGCCTTCGATTCCCTCATTGATGAGGCCTTCGAGCGGCAGGATTACTGGCTTGCGGAATCCCTGTTGCGAGAGTATCTGGCAGCCGGTCCCCGATGTCTCCCGTATTTAGAAAAGCTTGGATCAATCCATGCGCACAAGGGAGAGATCGTCGAAGCAGTGACGGAGTATGGCAAGGCGATCGAGATCCTCATCGAAGATCCCGATCCGGACAATCCCAGCCGTGCCTCCCAACTGTACAAGACCATCGTCGATCTCGCACCTGTCAGTCCTGAGGCGCTTCGTCTGGCCGGTTGCTTCGACGCCCAAACCGGGGAAGTGATTGCCCGTCCGCCGACCTTTCATCATGAGGAGGGAGCTGCGGAGGAGAGCGCTTTTGCAGTTGCTTCAGAACCGCCGATCGAGTCAATTGAGAATCAGTCTCTTCCATCTGAGATGTCCTGGGAACAGGTGGGTCATGCGGAGGAAAAGCTGGACGATGGGGGATCCACAGCCGTTGAAGCGGTTTCGGCTTCGTCAGTATTTCCTTTCTCTTCCGTGGAGTCCAGCGCGGTGGGGCAAGAAGAGTACCGATACAACGGCAGTGGGGAGCCACGATCCGACGCATTCAGCGATGGGGAGGATACGGTTGGTCTTGAGTCCGAGTCAGTTCTGACTGAATCGGAGGTCGCTGAGCCGGTCTCAGCGCCGGAATTTCACGCCTCGGATCAATTGCCGCCCATCACTCAACAGGATGCAGTCGTCCAAGAGGTTCCGCCTCCCATGCCGTGGGAAGATATCCGGGAAGAGACGACCGACATTCCGGAGCAGACCAGAACGGAATTGCTCGATGAGTCTCCAGATGTCCCCGTATCGGACCAGGAGCCTGGCCTCTCCTCTCAGGATATGTCCAAGACCGGAGAGTTTTCTTGGGACTCTGTGTTCAAGAATATCTGGAAATCCGGCAGTACCCAGCCAGCACATGTGCCCGAACCCGAAACAATACAGAGCACCGCGGGTTCCGTCGCGGAACAGATTCCTCCTGCGCTGGCGCCACTCTCGATGCGGGAGATCGATCCGGGGACAGTCGAAATTCCTGAGGCCATCCGATCGCAGTCATTGCCAGGCGCGGCCGGAGAATCGGCGGCTGCGCCGATGCCTTGGGATCACGTGCAGGAATTTACCGTCACCATTCCTGCAGCGCAATCGGCAGTTCCAGTCGTCGAATCTTCAGCCGATCACTCAACTGTCTTATTGCGTGATACCGAGCCGGTCGAGGCGTCGTATCCGGAACCGATTGTTGAACAGGATCTTCCACAACCCATATCCCTTACGGCTACGCCGAGCGTCGAGCCGGAGACGTCCGCCTTCTCCTTTTCGGAACCGCCATGTGCGCCACCTGTGTCAGAGCCGGATCTATCTCTCACCGATGGACCGTCGGAGCAGTCCCTGGTTGACGATCAGGCAGCTGAAGAGATGCTTGAATCGCAGCCTCCAGAGTTTTCCTTTGCCGGTGAGGTTGCAGAACCTGTCGAACCGGCCACGTCGCTCTCATTACCGGAACCTGCTCTCTCGCCATCGTGTGTTGAGGAGGTCCCTGCTGACACGCGGTATGAAGAGACAATCTATTCGCTGACACCAGAATCAACGGAGCCTCCGGTAGACTCTTATCCTGCCCAGCCGGCATCTCAGGCGGAGCCGGCCTCGTCACTGACGGTCTCCGATCTCTCTGATTGGCAGGCTGGTGATCAAACGGTTCAGACCGACGACCCTGTGTCGCCTGTTCTGGAAACGGTCTCGCAGCCGGAGTCAGAGCCGGCTGAGGCCACGCCGTTCAGCGAAGATCCTCCTGTTTCCCAGATCGAACAGCCTGAGTGGCAAGAGCGGGTGGTGACCGAGGAGTGGAGAAAACCTGACGAGTCCATCCGATTCATTGAGGAATCCCAGGCGTCGCCTATTGCGGAAGCCGAGTCGCCGGCTCCGACATGGGACAATCAGGACATGAGCCATCGTGCATCGGCGGCGGCTGCCGTCGATGTACTCTTTGAGTCATCCGGTCATTCCACGCACACAGAAACACGATCACATTCGACTCAGAAACAGCCGCGCCGGAAACCCCGTTTGAGGTTGAGCCGCATCACAGGCGCCATCTCAGCCTTTATCGGGTCGTGTTTTTCCACCACGCGCGCCATTGTGATGTCGCTCATTGGGTTGGTGGTGTTGGCGGGCCTGTTCACCGGGCTGGCGGTCGGAGCCGTGGGATTGATCTGGGTCATCATGGAAGAGCCGCCATCTTCCACATACGGAAGCATGACCACGAGTCCGCAGCGGACTCTGAGCGATCTGAGAAAGAATGGCTATTTGGTTTTGCTGGGTTTCGATGCCTCGATGGATCAAGATCCCATCCAAGCCGGATTTGAACGGAAGCCCGATGGCAAAGACGCAGACAGGGCACTGGCGTGTCTTGGAGGAAGTGGCGGCGACACTTCTGCCGGGCAATCGAATGCCTCCGCCAAGGTTTTGAACGGTTGGTTCAAGGAGTCAAATCCCATCGAGCGCTTCACCTCACATCGCAGAATGATCGAGGGGTGGGTCAGTCAAGCTGGGGGCGCGCTCAGCCGGTATCAACAGTGGCACCGGCTTTCCTTCGAGGATTGGGGCTATGGCCAGGCGATGAGTCCGCCATGCGCGGCCATCACGTTCGCGCAGCACCTCTACATGGCGGAAGGGTTTGCGCAGGGAGTCGATGCCGGGGTGGATCGGATTGAAAGGGACATAGAGGCCTGGCGAATCGTGCTCAGCCAGGCGAGGACCTTGCCCGTGAAAACGCTGGCGCTCCAAATCTTGGATGACGACATCGCGGTGGTCTCCGGTCTGCTCGTCCAACCTGATGTTGAGGGAAAGTATCTCGGTCGATTGGCTAGAATGGTTCGCCCCCTCGATCAGAACGAACGTTCACTCCGTTGGCCGATGCAAAGCGAATTGGTCTCCGCGGCGAAGACCTTCGATGCCAAGCTGAAGGCCGAGAAGGGTGAAGAGCAGACGGTGCTGGCCGCCATTGCGTCAATGCTTCCCTTGCCGGAACAGCGCCGCCTCAACCGGTATGCGGACTATTACGAGACATCGTACAGAGCCGCCGGTGAAGGGCGTCATGGAGCCTTGCCGAAATGGAGCGAATACATCCATTTTCCGGCCAAGACAGTGCTGGACTATTTCACCAATCCGATCGAAAACGTTGTGGGGCTCGAACCCTTGGCGCCATGGGATCTCTATAACGGGTTGGTCATCGATACGGATGCGCATTTGCGTCTCGCCAGTTTGCAAGCCTGGATACGCCGTGGCCCCCAGGATGCCGAACTCCTGCCGCGCATTGCCAAGGCCGGACAGAATTTCTATGATCCTTACACTGGGCTGCCCATGCTGGTGAACTTAAAGAAGGGCGTCTTGTATAGCGTGGGGAGAGACGGAAAAGACCAGGATGCCGATCCCCAGGCCGACATCGTGGCGGCCATCCCGGTCAATCACGCCGTTGCCGCTGCACTGAACGCTTCTGCCGAAACTGCCAAGCCCAGATAAACAACCTAGCCCGCATTATTCATGACGGTTCGTGCTTGACACCGCCGGCGGTATTTCACACAATCGCGCGCACGGTGGACGCAGTGAGAGGCGACTAATGGCAGCGCCGCGATTTTGCACGAACAGTGCATCGGTTCTGCACCGGGGCAAGACGTTTTCATCGCCCATCCCAACGCAAATCGTTTCCAACGAAGAATTCACTCCCATCGGTCAGACAAGGGATCAGGCCAGAGTGGAACAGGCGGTGGGTGCACTGGTGGGCCGGGCCGCCTCTGCCAAGGGCCTGTCGCGCCGCGAGTTTCTCAAGACCACCGGAGGCATGGCCGCTGCCATGCTGGCGATGAATGCCGTCTTTGGCCGTTTCTTCAATATCGGCGAGGTCGAACTGTTTGAAACGGCGGCATTCGCGGAGCAACAAGGCGCGCCGTATTTCATCTTCGATGTGCAGACGCACTATGTTGGGTCTCAGTACGATCCGGCCGACGCTGAAGCGCATCGAAAAGGCGCCGTGTCCAGACAAGCCTTGTTGTCACTCAGGCGGCACATTCGTGAGGCGGGGCTCAACCCGAAGCTCAAGGATGACCGGGGAACTCTCGATGATCTTTCCTGGAAGAATTTTGTGAAAGAAGTGTTTCTCGACAGCGAAACGGCCATGGGGTTGATCAGTACGCCGCCTGGTCCGTATCCGCACGAAGCGGTGGTGCCGCCTGCAGAAATGGCACATATCCGAGACGAGATCAATCGGGTGGCGGGCTCGCAGCGGATGCTTGCCCACGGGTTGGCGACGCCGCAACTGGGAGCCACGGACCTGGATTTCATGGCGATGCAGGCCGAAACCCTCCACGTCGATGCGTGGAAATGCTATACCGGCTCCTGCCCGAAAGGGTTTGACCGGGGCTGGTGGATGGACGACGAGAAGCTTGCCTATCCAATGTTGGCACAGGCGAAGAAGCTCAATGTGAAACGCGTGTGCGTTCACAAAGGACTGCCGCTGGGGGCCGTGCCGGAGTACAACCATCCGAAGGATCTGATCAAAGCCGCCAAGGATTTTCCCGACATCGACTTTCTTGTCTATCACGCAGGGTTCAGGGGGACGGTTTCGGTGGACGAGGTATTTGCGAAAACCGGCCAGATTCCTTGGACAACGGAATTTTGCCGCATGAAACAACAAGAGCCGAAAATCGCCAACATCTATATGGAACTCGGTTCGACCTTCGCGCAATTGGTGACCACGCATCCGACGGTCTGCGCCCATCTGCTTGGGCAGATCATCGATGCCTTCGGCGCTGACCATGTGTTGTGGGGAACGGACTCTATTTGGTATGGGACTCCGCAATGGCAGATCGAAGCGTTCAAGCGGTTCCAGATTCCGGATCAATTGATCGAACAGTACCGGTATCAGCCGTTGACAAGACAGGTGAAAGAGCGGATTTTCGGGCTGAATGCGGCGCGTGTATTTGGAATCGATGCGAAGGCGAAACGGAACGCGGTGCCACAGGATATCCTCGGCCGATTGAGAATGAGCTATCTGGAGGAAGGACCGGCGCCGAGTCATCGGGTGTATGGATGGGTGGCGGGGTGAG
>DASUMN010000273.1:0-10350 GCA_036277675.1 Nitrospira sp.
TGGATGGGGCTGTGGCGGTTTAACATTTTGGCGAATGCCGCCTTCTTCGCCATCACCATTGGGTGGCTCTGGGCGACGCGGGACCGGAACCTGGCGAACCTGGATCACAAAACCGAGCTGAAGCGGTATTTTTACTGGATGGGCTGGTTGGTGTGCTACATCTGGGGCGTGTACTACGCGGGCAGCTACACGTTGGAGCAGGATGCGGCGTGGCACCAGGTGATCATCCGGGACACGAGCTTCACGGCGAGCCACATCGTGGCGTTCTACGGGACGTTCCCGCTGTACATCACGTGCGGGGTGGCGAGCTACCTGTATGCGCAGACGCGGTTGCCGCTGTACGCGCAGGCGACCTCGTTCCCGTTAGTGGCGGCGGTGGTGGGGCCGATGATGATTTTGCCGAACGTCGGCTTGAACGAGTGGGGCCATGCGTTCTGGTTTGTGGATGAACTGTTTTCGGCCCCGTTGCACTGGGGCTTTGTGACGTTGGGGTGGTGCGGGTTGTTCGGAGCCGGGGGCGGGGTGGCGGCGCAGATTGTCAGCCGGATGTCGAATCTGGCGGACGTGATCTGGAACAACGCGCCCAAGAGCATCCTGGATCCGTTCCCCAGTCAGGTCAATCCGAACGCCAAGTCCGGCTACTAATTTTAGAGAAATGGAACGGACGGCAAATCACATGAACCGTAGGTCGATGTCGGAAGGTTGGTTCGGCAGCTTCGGATCAATCGTCCGGTCGGCTGAATGACGGAGGATGCCAGATATGTTTAGGACCGATGAGATCATTAAGGCCGCGAAATTGCCGCCGGAAGGCGTCGCAATGTCGAGGCACATCGACTATATCTATTTCATTCCCATCTTGTTCGTCACGATCGTCGGAACATTCCACATGCACTTCGATCTGCTGGCGGGTGACTGGGACTTCTGGATCGACTGGAAGGACCGGCAATGGTGGCCGATTGTCACGCCAATCACCGCCATTACGTTCTGCGCTGCCCTTCAGTACTACAATTGGGTCAACTATCGGCAACCATTTGGCGCAACCATCACCATCCTGGCGCTCCTGGCTGGGAAGTGGGTTACCATCTGGGCCGCCTGGTGGTGGTGGTCCAATTATCCGTATAACTTCGTGATGCCCTCCACGCTGCTTCCCAGCGCGATTGTGCTGGACATCATCCTGTTGTTGACGAGGAACTGGACCTTGACGGCGGTGATCGGGGCGTGGCTGTTCGCCATCCTGTTCTACCCGACCAATTGGGCCATCTTCGCCTACAGCCATACGCCGGTCGTCATTGACGGCACGCTGCTTTCGTGGGCTGACTACATGGGCTTTGCCTATGTCCGTACCGGGACGCCCGAGTACATCCGGATGATCGAGGTCGGGTCGCTCCGCACATTCGGCGGACACAGCACCATGATCTCCTCGTTCTTCGCGGCCTTCGCCTCGTCACTGATGTACGTCCTCTGGTGGCAGTTCGGGAAGTTCTTCTGCACCGCCTACTTCTACCTGACGGATGACAGACAGCGAACCACCAAGGTGCACGATGTGTTCGCGTATGCCACCTTGGCTCACAGCAACAAAGCGACTGGGGGGAAAGCATGAACGCCAAACACGCCTTCAAACTGTGGATGTTAGGATTCTGCGGGTTGGCGACGCTGGCGGTCACGCCTGTACTGGATGTTACTCCAGCTTTCGCCCACGGTGAACGGTCGCAGGAACCGTTCCTGCGTATGCGCACCGTCAATTGGTATGACACCGAATGGGTTGGGAAGTCGACGAAGGTCAATGACGTGACGGAGTTGCGGGGTAAGTTCCACCTGTCCGAGGATTGGCCTCGTGCGGTGGTGAAACCGAACCGGACCTTCCTCAACATCGGTTCTCCAAGCTCCGTCTTCGTACGTCTAAGCTCAAAGATCAATGGCACTCCGATGTTCGTGTCGGGCCCGATGGAAATTGGGCGTGACTACGAATACGTGGTGACCTTGAAGGCCCGCCTCCCTGGCCACCATCACATCCATCCGATGTTCGCCGTCAAGGACGCAGGCCCAATCGCCGGTCCTGGTGGCTGGATGGACATCACAGGCCGATACGAAGATTTCACCAATCCCATCAAGACGCTGACCGGTGAAACCTTCGATTCAGAAACCAAGGGGACTGCCACGGGCGTCATGTGGCACCTGTTTTGGGCGGCTGTGGCCCTCTTCTGGGTCGGTTTCTTCATGATCCGGCCGATGTACCTCATCCGGGCCCGTGTCTTGGCAGCCTATGGTGATGAGATCCTGCTTGATCCGATCGATCGGAAAGTGGGTATCGTCGTACTCGTCTTTGTCGTGACGGTGGTGACGGTCGGCTATCTCTCGGCCGATGCCCAGTATCCTGTCACCGTGCCGCTCCAGGCCGGTGAGGCCAAGATCAAGCCGCTGCCGGTGAAACCGAATCCGTTGACGATTGAAGTCACCCATGCGGAGTACGATGTTCCCGGCCGTGCGTTGCGCATGACACTCCATGCGACGAACAACGGCACACAGCCGGTGACCATCGGCGAGTTCACGACTGCCGGTATCCGATTCACCAACAAGACCGGCAAGACGAGACTTGATCCGAACTATCCGGCGGAACTCGTCGCAGCGGATGGGTTGACAATGGACAACGAGGCGCCGATTCAGCCAGGTCAGACGGTGGACATCCACGTCGAGTCGAAGGACGTCCTCTGGGAGGTGCAACGGTTAGTGGACATTCTCCACGACCCGGATCAGCGCTTCGCAGGACTTGTGATGTCCTGGACCGATTCTGGCGAGCGTTTGATTAACCCTGTTTGGGCTCCTGTGCTTCCGGTCTTCACACGGCTGGGCGCATAAACGAGCATAAATAGGTTCGTAGACACCGGCCCGTCCCCGTCGCAAGACGGAAGACGGGCCGGTGTTTTTTTGCCAACGTACCGAAACCCGTCCGCATGGGTCTGTTTGCAGAGAAGTCTCAGATTCGATTCGGATCTCGGGCAGGAACTCTCTACCCAGAATAGTGCCCTGATGGAATCTTGGAGAGGTCCTATGGCTTCCACCAGTGCATGATGCGCCTGATTCCCCGCAACATAGGTGCCGCACCGCCGATCGCCACAGCATCGACCAGACAGTACCAGGCTCCTACACCGCTGGGTGGATTGCCTTGAGGCCATCCAAGGAGAGGATCGATGGAGGCCCATTTCCATGCTCCGACCGCCGTCCCAAGAAGTTCGAGCCAGGTGGTGATGAAAAAGGCCGCGACGTAGACCATCGGGGACCGTCCGGTGACGAGCCACCCCAGAAAGATACAGAAGAGCAATGCCCCAACCCAGTCTCCTTGCTGAGGCAATCCGCTGATCCCCCACAGCGACCACCCTCCCCACACTCCTATGACAAATGCCGTAATACCTCTGGCATATCGCACGAAGAATCCGGACCGTGCTAACGCCACAGCCGTGAGATAGACCATTCCGTGTCCAGGCGGAACATAGGCCGGCACGTTTTCGAATCGATAGGTGTATCCTCCCATGTAGAGTGAGGCAAAATGTTCCCCGACGGTGGCGAAGATGACCGCGATGGCCACTTGTGCTTTCGTTTCCCGACTCTCCCCTAATAAGAGTCCGATCAACACCATCCAGGCCACCACTCCAAGAACTTGTTGTATCCCGGTGCTTCCGCCTATTTCAAAGATGGCGCTGATACTGACACACACAAAGGTGAAGGCCGCGATAAAATAATCGCGTGTCCGATGGGCATGGTCGGCATTGACATGCGGGAAATGCCGTAGCATCTTGCCCCAGATTGCCTGTATGCTGAGTTGGTCGGGCGCAGATGGGCGTGGTATATCCATGTCGTCGATGCGGTGGCCTATCAGAAGCGTATGGCCCATATCATATCTCACAGCCTATGGCCGAGCAAGATTTGCCCTTATCCTCCTGATTTAGAAAGAAGACCGTCGATGGGAACAATGAGCGCCGAAGGTCGGCTGATTTCCGTACAAATAGGAATGCCGCAGACTCTTGGTCAAGATGGCACGCCGGACCCGATGGATCAACCGTGGACAACCGGGTTCTTTAAGCGTCCTATTGCCGATCCCGTCAGGCTTGGCATAACAAATCTGGACGGAGATGGCCAAGCTGATTTAAAGAATCACGGGGGGCCTGAAAAAGCCGTGAACGTCTACCCCGTCGAACATTACCCCTATTGGCAACAGATGCTGGGAGCAGCCGAATTTGCTTTCGGATCGTTCGGGGAAAATTTCACGACAGAAGGGCTGCTTGAGACTGAGGTCTGCCTCGGGGACATTTTCGAAGTAGGATCGGCCCTCGTTCAGGTCTCACAGCCACGACAGCCATGCTGGAAATTAGCACGGCGCTGGCGCAGAAAGGACCTGGCCCTCCGTGTGCAAGAGAGCGGACGAACTGGATGGTATTTCCGTGTCATCAGGGAGGGAACAATTCAAGCAGGGGCACGCCTGATCCTTGTGGAACGTCCCTGCCAAGAATGGACCGTGGCCTCAGCAAATGACGTGATGCATCGACGGGCAGATGATATCCAAGCCGCCCGGAGCCTCGCAGGTTGTCCAGTCCTTGCCGTCAGATGGCGTGAGACACTGAACAAGCGGGTTGAGACGAAGACGGTCGGGTCAACCACGGCACGGCTGTATGGACCCAACCTGTAACACAGGCACAAAGTAGAACCGCCTTGCACCTGGTTGACCAGATGCAAGGCGGTTCATTCTTCGAGTCGGTGTTGACTCTATTCTTTATCGTGCACACACCAGACAAAGTTCCTGTTGACCTTAAAATCGTTACCGATGATACCATAGTCGAAGTTGACGTCCCACGCGCTGAACGGATACTCTTCATGCTCCGTCGCCGTCCAATAGCCATGAAACTCGATGTTGGAAAAGGGATGGCCGGTTGGGAGGGCCGGGGGAGGATAGATCGTATGATCCGCCAATGTCTCCAACTCTTTGAGTGTGGGCAAACGCCAGCCACCTTTTCCACCGACGGTCTTTTTTGCACAGATACCGGCGGCATTTTTCCACACCGTCATCACTCGCGCCGGTACCATTTCCCACACCAATCCGGTCTCATTGTCCAGCGCCGCCTCTTTATTAAATGAATCCAAAATGGTAAACCTCGCCGACAACCCCACCGCCTTGCCGCCTTGGAACTCCGCCAAAGGACCGGCTTGGGCGTCGGAAGGTGCGGTTCCTACAGCAAAACCCGCCAGCGCCAGGAAGCCGACGGCCAGCCCCATAGTGCCGATGCCGCCCACCCATTTACTTCTTCTGCTTTTCATGTTGACCCTCCTGTAAGTGATGTTGTTGCACCGCCAGACTGCTGCGTGACCCGTGAGCTAAGATCACACAGCGAGGGATGCTTGGTTAGGTTTGGCGAAGTGTTTGTACGTAAGTCAGCAATCGCTAAAATGGAAATGTTCGACCCTCCCGACTAATTGCCGATAGTTGAAATCCGAGAATCGGCGTAGGACATCTTTTCAGATCCGTGACACGTTGAGCGCATGCTTATTATCAGGAGACTCTTTGCTTTGTCAACACCTTCTGCAGAAACAATCCCTTCTAGCAGCTTTGATGGTGCCGGTCACGGTGCGGATGAGCGTCTTGCCGCGAATTCGCTTAAGAAAGCCCTACAGCCACTCGGATGCCCCATTGCAAAACGGGGAGGAAGAGGCTTTGCCTCTCCCTCCCCGTTTTACGTTACCGTATTACGTGACTCTGGTACGACTCGTTCCCGGTAGACTACTACAGCCCCTTGAAGAGTTCAGCATTGGTTGGACCATCGATCTTGAGCAGGCCAAGGGCGCCTTTTTCGGTGCGGAAAAGCGAGTGGTCAACCGACACAAACGTGCCGGGCATTTCGCCTTTAAATTCTCCGATGGTCGCTTCACCCGTCCCCACCAGGGTGCTTTGGATAGATTCAAGCGGCGCTTTTGACACATCTCCTCCGGGCCATACCCGGTCCAACATTTCGCCGATGACGTGCCACGAAGATTCAAAGTTGACTCCGGCATTGCCGTAGAACCAACGAGTGGTCTCTCCCACTTTCGATCGGAGCGGAACTTTGACCAGCGCGGTCATATGGCCGTTATGCACGATATGCGACGCATCCGCCGCCTTGACCCTATCGATCGAGAAAGGCAGGGTGTCGTTCTTCTTGCCGTCCTTCAAGTAAAATTCGCTCTGCATGACATAGTATTCTACTTGGACAGGCTTCAGCCCACCGACCGGCTCAACGAGGATCAAGCCGTACATCCCACTCAACAGGTGTTGGATATCGTATGGGGCCGCGGTGGAGGACTGATAGACAAAGAGGCCTTGTTTGGTGGCCTTAAATGTGAGCTTCGCTTCTTTCCCGGGCTCCGCACTGACCAACGCGGCTCCGTCGGTGGCTTTACCGAAGTCAAGATTGTGACTCTGCTTACTGTCCTTCTTGTTCTTAAAATTGACTTCAACCGTATCGCCCACCATGACGCGGATCATGGGCGCTGGCACCATTCCATTAATGCCCCAGAACTCCATTCTATTATCGTCGCTAATCAGCCCTTCCCATTCGGACGCTTCCAGGTTGACCACGACGGTGGCGGGCTGGGTTCGCGTGATGGGAGCGGGAACCTTGGGAGCCTTCAGGAGTTGAGCCTGGATGGTCTCCGCCGACACCAGGCCTGCATTGATGGCAAAACACGGAGCCATGACCAATGCGCTGATGAATCCGGCATGACGCATGTTATGGAAGAAACTCTTAGGCATGACGCCTCCTTTAATTTTTGATGACGCTCTTAGATGGCCTCGTTGGCTGGATCCGTTAATCTACCTTCAGCAGACCCATGGCGCCGAGGTCCTTCCGATTGCCCACTGGATCAACGAGGGTATAGGTGCCAGCCGTCTTGACTTTAAACTCGACCATCACCGCGCCACCAGTAGGAACCTTGGTCACTTTGACATTTTCCGCCGGTGGTGCGGCAAACGAACCTTCGGTGTACACCCTGTCGAACGGCTGCTCGAGGAGCTGAAAAGAGTCGACAAAGTTTGGTCCTACGTTGGTGAAGAAAATCCGAACGGTTTCCCCCGCCTTGGCTTTGAGGGGATTCTTGACCATCGAAGTCTTATGGCCGTTATAGACCACATGGGAAGGACGCTCATCTAACCCAGCTTCGTACGAAAATTCCATCGTCTCGCCCTTCGCAGCACCCTCTTTTGTGTAAAACTCGCTTTGCGTGATCTGATACTCCTTGTCGACAGGCTTCAACCCACCAGCCGGCTCCACGACGATCGTGCCGTACATGCCATTCGCAACGTGCTCGGGAATGGACGGCGATGCGGTGGCGCAGTGATACATAAAGATGCCGGGAATGATCATCTTAAACCTTCCACCGCTCTCCTGCCCTGGCTCGCTATTGAGCAGGCTCGCCCCGCCGCCTGGCCCCGTGATCGCATGGAAGTCGATATTGTGGGATTCCTTGCTGTTCTTGTCGTTCTTCATGCGGATTTCAACCGTATCGCCTACCATGACGCGGATCATGGGCCCTGGCACGCTCTTATTAAAACCCCAGAACTCATAATTGTTATCGTCGCTTAGCGGACCGGTCCACTCATCCGATGTCAGGTTGACGAGGACCGTGGCGGGCTCGGTTCGTTTGATCGGAGGGGGAACATTGGGTGCAAACGCCAGTTGGGCCTTGATGGTCTCAGCCGACACCACGCCTGCATGGATGCCGAGATAGGGAGTCATGATAAATGCGCCGACTAATCCGGCCGTGCGCACACAACGAGAAAAACTAATAGACATGGTGCCTCCTTAGATTTTGGACTGCCCCGAGAGTGTCTTCTCTCATACGACGCGGGATGAACCGAATGGTTGCAGCCCCGGACCAGGGCATTGTCGTTACTCGCCTGCTTACGGTTTGTAACACGAGTGATCGTGCGGCTTGCCGCCGTTCGAGAACATGTTTTCAAACGCCATCACATGCCAGATCTGCTCCTCGGTCAGGCTGTTCTTAAACCCTTTCATTTTTGTCTTCGGGATACCCTCCGCTATGCGCCAGAACCAGAACGCGTCGGACCAGCGGCAGATATTTTTAGGATCGCGCATATCCCGCGCACCCTTCTTGACCGGTGTGCCGTCCTTGCCGTGGCAGCTGCCGCAATTGACGTTCGGGTTCACATCGCCCTTGTAAATCTGCTCTCCTTCTTCGATGGCCTTCGGATCCGTCCACCCTCCGGCCGGCATCTTTTTATCGGCATACTCGGCTGGAACCGGGGGCAAGGGGGGGTCATCATCAGCGAACGCCAGCCCTCCTGACAGCATCAGAGCGCTCCCCATCATCACGAATGCCAGACCGAAATTCCTTCCCGCCATTCCCGCCTCCTTATTTTCCTAAAATAGTGAGCCTGGTCTACGAACGGCGTCCCGCCTGATGGCGACACGTCAGTTGTGTTCTCTCTGAGTCATCATATCGAAAATACACTCAACCTTCCACATCAATGGCAGCAGCGAGAGACCATCCAGGCACAAACACAGGCCGGGAAAGTTGTCTACTATGCCACTTTTCTTTCGAGCTGAGCAAAGCGATGTAACATAGCAAATTACAAAGTGTCAAGAGGCCGCACTGTTCTTCAAGCACTTACGGTCGTGCCACTGACGGGTCTCCACACTGCAAGCCTGCGTCGAATCTCTGGTCCGATCGTTCAGTTTGCGCACCCGATACATTGACAACCTCGGCTACGCCCGTGCAAGATGACGCGCGCGGGAATTCGCCGAATCAGCCGTGCACCACCCTCTGCTAGCCTATCGGTGGATCGCCGTGCCAATTCGTCGGTTTCACACACAGGGGAAGGAAGCACGAGGGGTATATCAGATGGCAAATGGTACACCAATCCTGACTCGAGTCGGTTGGTTTTCAATGATGATTGTCGCGGGTCTTGTCTTGGCCGGATGCGACAGCACGGTGCGGCAAGTCGGCAAGTCGACGGAGTCGTCGCCTGTGGTCCGGGCGGAGAGCCGGGAGAAGCACACTGACCGTACCCATGGCTTTACCGTCAAATATTACCCAACCGAATATGTGCTTCTCATGGATGACCCGCATCAGGCGGCCACGCAGCCGGCGGCGGTCCACCGCGTGCACTTTCAACGGAAAGACAACGCGACCGGCCAGGTCGCAGATCATGAACCTTCGGGTTTGACGGTCAGTGTGTTCGAGCGATCGCCGAGCCCCTCGCTGCGCGACTGGCTCGACTCATCCGGCCTGCTGCCTCCCGGCAGCGAGATTTCTTTGGTTCGACTGACAGGCGTGAAGGAAGGGTTGAGAGTGACCCTCCGACAGCAACCTGCCCCTAACGAATTCGTCTATTTTGCGACCGATCAGTATGTGTACGGTCTCGTGGCGTATGACGCCAAGGGCGGGAAAATGTTGAGGTCGTTCCGCCTGCTCCCGGATTCCTCAAGGGCTCATATGCGCCATTGATTTGAGCGTGCAGAAGAAGGTTCCGGAACACGATCTGAACGCCGCGTGAAGAGAACGGATTAGCCTCGCGTATCTCCTATTGAGAATTCGCCAGTTGCCAGGTGAGCGCGAGGACATACCGTGCGATGTTCCGCAAAATTTCCGGATTGATCGTGTCGGCGGTGTCGGTAGGCTGCTGCATGTGCGGGTGGACCCCACCGCTTGCGATGCTGACGGTTGGAATTCCTGCCTCTTTGAACGGTCCGTCGTCCCCGCCGGGCAAGAATCCGTAGTAGTCGAGCTTCCTTACCAAACCCGTTGCCCACCCTGCTTCCTTTAACATGGATTTCTTCAACTCTGCGACACGGAGGATTAACACTCCGTCTCCCGCTCCGACATGGTCGATGTTGACCATGGCCTTCGTTGAGCCAAGTGGGAGCACGGGTCTTGAGGTATAGAGGCGTGCCCCGAGCACATCTCTCTCCTGTCCGCTAAAGGAGACAAAGAGGATCGTCCGTTCAGGATGCAGGCCGCTTTTTCCAAGAGCCCGTGCGACCTCCAGCACGATGGCCGTTCCTGATGCATTGTCGTCAGCACCGGGAAACCAGAGGCCCGCGGGACGTCCGAAATGGTCGCGATGGGCGCCGATGACGATGGCATCCGGCCCTGTCCCAGGAATCATCCCCACCACATTCGTCAGCACGCCATCGGCTAACGTGGTTTTCCAATGGAGAGAGGCATAGTGATTGGTGAGGCGCGATCGCGCTGATGGGGCGTTATTGAGTTCTTCTTGGAGAGTGCGAAGCCGGTCTGGATTGGACTCCTCGCCGCTTCCGGAGAGGAGCGTCTCGGCCAATTTCGTGCTGATCCATGCGCCGGGCA
>DASUMN010000274.1:0-2913 GCA_036277675.1 Nitrospira sp.
TGCCTCGAAAATGTCGGTATTGTAGTCACACTCGACGTACAGCCCCCCAGTGCTCTCCATAAAGTTGAAGAACAAGTCAAAGTGCAGCGCTTTTTTGGGATTGCGCTCGCACGTAAACTCGAGCCCCTCGAACCGTGCCGCTCCAGGATCTCTGTCGATATTGAAGACGACCTCGACAAGCGGGACTCGGTCAGTACTGCGTGGAATGGTGAGGTGCTGAAGAAGCTCCCCGAGAGTGCATTGATAATGCTCATAGGCATCGAGCACGCCGCGCTTCACGGATTTCAGGTTATCCTGAAAACTGGCCTCCAACGTGAACCGTGACCGAATTGGCATGAGATTCACGCAATGGCCGACCAATGACGTCTTGCCCAACATGGCCTGACCAGCTGCGCCAAGACCCACAACCACGTCAGCTTGACCTGTAATACGGCATAAAAATGCCTTCAGCGCGGCCATGAGTAACACCACCATCGTCGTCCGCTGTTGGCCAGCCGTTCGTTTGAGCGACTGAATCATCGCCGGTTCAAATACGTGTTTCACCGTCGAGGCCTGAGCCGATCGTGTCGTCGGACGCGGCCGATCAGTCGGAAGATCCAACAGCGGGGGAATGTCGGCAAATTGCTTCTGCCAATAGGCACGGGCGCTGTCATTTCCCTCGTGATTGGCCGTAGTTTCTTGTACATACTCATGAAACGGGATCGGGGGATCCAGATCAGGTTGTACCCCTCGCTTCGCAGCTGAATAGATCGTGGCGAGCTCATTCACCAGCACGCCGCAGGACCACCCGTCACAGACGATGTGGTGAGATGTCCAAACCACCACATGGTATGTGGGGTCGAGTCGCACGAGTTTAATTCGGCTCAATGGTCCGGAGACCAGATCCCAGGAACTCAGTACCTCCTGCTCAAGTACGTTCGTCAGGCCTCGTGCTCCATCGGCGGAATCGCTCAAGTCGACCAATGGAACTTCAAGAATCGCAGCAGGATCGATCGACTGCGAGAGGCCATCAGGCCCGATCTTTGCGAGCAACATCGGATGTCTGCGAACAACCTGCTGAATAGCCGCTCGAAAAAGCTCCGGATCAAAATTGCCGCGGAACTCCAACTTTATTGATTCGTTGTACGCAATGGCCGCATCTCCGCCCATCTGAGCAGCCAACCAAATCTCTTTCTGCGCTTCCGTCAGCGGAAACTCTTTCCTGCCTATCTCAGGTCGAGGCACAGCAACTGCCGCCTGC
Organism: Nitrospira sp.; assembly: GCA_036277675.1. Classification (GTDB taxonomy): domain Bacteria; phylum Nitrospirota; class Nitrospiria; order Nitrospirales; family Nitrospiraceae; genus Nitrospira_D. The sequence continues at coordinate 1,241 of DASUMN010000274.1, forward strand.
CCCACATTCTGGGTACGATGACCATCCGACGAGGCGGATAGAAATCCGACTGCTCGCATTTCCGCCAAGCACTCTCGGAATACCTTGACGAGCCTGACAAGATCGGCTTCTGAATGGGCTGTTGTGATGATAAAGTTTCGGTTGTCCCAAATCAGGATGCCGCGATCGCGAAGGAGATAGAACAGCAGTCCGGCCAACTTCTGGTCGGGTGAATAGGTTAACGTTATCAGCCCGCTGAACTGGGCCAGTTGGTACGGGGCTTGGAATTCTTCGATGATCGCCCGCAATTCTGCAGCGAGCTTGCCGGTCCGATCGGCAAGTCGCTTCTGAAGGTCTGGTCCCTGTTGTTTTAAGTGAATGAGGACCGATTTCGCAGCGGCCAGCGCCAACGGATGTCGGACAAAGGTCCCGGCAAAGAAGGTCACGCCAACTTCGGGGAACGACGCATCGCCGTATTGCCACTTCCCGCCATCCAGAGCATCCATGTACTTGTCATCACCGGCTAGAATTCCGATCGGAATCCCCCCCCCAACGACTTTCCCATACGTAGCCAGGTCTGCCCGGATACCAAAATATCCCTGCGCTCCGCCTGGATGCGCACGGAATCCCATGACAATTTCGTCAAAGACCAATGCCGTTCCAGTTTCCTGTGTGATGCGGCGAAGCTCGTGCAGAAATTCTTTCGGCTGAAGGTCCAATCGCCGGCTTTGAACGGGCTCTACCAACACCGCGGCGATTTCATGCCCTCGTGCTCGGAGAATCTCAAGCGACTGGGGATTGCCGTACTCCAACACGATGACCTGCTCCAACGCACTGTTTGGGATTCCGGGAGCAATCGCGGCAGTTCGAAGTTCCCCATTGACCGTGAGAGGCCGAAACAACACTTCATCGAATATGCCGTGATAGGCCCCCGCGAAGACCGCAATCTTGTCACGGCCGGTCACAGTCCTTGCAACCCTTGTTGCCCCCAAGACTGCCTCGGAGCCAGTGTTGGTAAAGGCATAGCGAGGCATCCCGGTGAATTCCTTCATTAACGTCGCCACCTCGTACACCAACGGCTGGATCGGTCCGATCTCAAATCCGATATCCAGCTGTTTATGGATCGCCTCGACCAGAAACGGCGGCCGATGGCCAAAGAGGCTGGCGCCGAATCCCATGACAAAATCCACATACTCGTTGCCATCGACGTCCCACACTCTCGATCCTTCCGATCTGGTCGTCACGATCGGATACACCATCTCTTTCCACAGCCGATTGAAGCCGGCCGCTGAACGGGGGTCCGCCACAATCGCCCGATGTTCGCCAGCCAGCTTTTTCGATCCGGCCGTGCGTTGTGTATACCGAGCGATCACTACCTCGATGGCTCTTTTTTGCTCCTCGGACAACGCCGTACCGGCATGCTTATCAAACGGCTTGAACGGCCCATGAGATTTTTCCGACGGTGGGGCAGGGAACGTAGGTGCCGTGGAGACCGACGGTGTTGGGATGGAAGTGATCTGCGAAGGTGTGGCGACCGGCTGTCGTCCCATCAACTGTAAAATTTGATTGGTCAACTGTTGCTGTTGCAGCAGGATCTGCTCGAGCAGCGACTGCGGAATCCCCCCTTCTGGAGACATCCCTTGGATCACTGGAGCGGCCGGCGTCGGTTGCAGCTGGCTCTTCACATCAGGCGG
>DASUMN010000275.1:0-13925 GCA_036277675.1 Nitrospira sp.
ACAGCCCTCCGGTGTCCATCCGCCTCAGAAACAAGGATTACGTGGCGGTCTTCACACCATCCTTTCGAGTGCTGGGGAAAAAGCGCCCGCCACCGGAGCCGAAACGCGCGGAATCACCGACGCCACCCGCTCAGGCTCAGGCGCCTGCGCAGCCCGGCCCTGCTTCTGTAGACAAGCTTCTCCAGCTGTTGATCAAGAAAGGCGTGTTGACGGAAGAGGAGTGGCGCAAAGCCAACCGACCATGACTAATCCGTCCTGCAAAGCGTGCCAGCATGCCTGGCCTAGAACCGATCATTTCATCGCGGATCTTGGACTCTCGAAAGTCTATCTCCATGACGACCAATTTTTCACCGGTTGGACGGTCGTCGTCTTTCAACGCCACGCAACGGAACTCTTTGACTTAGCGCCGACGGAACGGATCCAGCTCATGGAGGAAGTGAACAGGGTCGCCAAAGCGCTCGCGCAGGCCTATGGGGCCAGGAAGATCAACTACGAGCTGCTGGGCAATCAACTTCCCCACATTCATTGGCACATCATTCCTCGCCTGGCAAACGACCCAGCCCCACTGGAGCCGGTGTGGCGGGTTCCGCACGAGCCCACACTCCGCACCGGAGCTGAACTGCACAGTGATATCCAGCGTATCCAGCAGGCGCTTGAACCAGTACGATGAATGCAAATCCCATTATTTTCCACAATCCCGGCCGGCTCCACCGACCACATGTTGGCTGTTATAATACAGGCCATCTTTCAGATTGGATCGGAAGGGCGCGGATCTCCCATGCGTCATCGATCGGTGCTCGCGACCCTCTCCATGTTTTTCCTTGCCCTGTTACCCGCGTGCTTCTCGTCTGCGCAGAAATCCGAGAACATTCCGCCTTCCGCCGTCGAATCTACACAGTCCGCTCCTGAAATAGTCCCCACACAAGAGCGGACACGCACTCCTGTGCTTTCCGGCATGCCGGAGCCGTCGCAAGAAGACACGGTGAGGGAGATCAGCGCGCTGCGTCACGCAATCCGCCGGACTCCGGATCGCACCGACCTACGGCTCAAGTTGATAGAGAGACTCTCTCGCTTCGGCGATCTCGACGCGGCGCTCGACGAATGCCGCGCGGCGGTGGCGCTGAATCCCTCTGACGCGCTAGCCCATATGCAGTTGGGTGTGCTGCTCATGGCCAGACAAGACTGGAAATCGGCGGGTTCCTCGCTGGAACAGGCCGTGCGGCTCGACCATGATCTGACCCAGGCCTACTACAACCTCGGCAGCGTGCACTATGCCCTGGGCAATGTGAAGGCGGCGACGCAATCCTATCGGGATGCCCTTGCCTTGCAGCCGAACTTTCCCGATGCCCGTTATCGCCTGGCGCTCTTATTGAAGCTGACGAATCACGATCGGGAGGCGGCGCAGTTCATGGAAGAAGCGGCCATTGGCGGCGTACCGCAAGCTCAATACTTTCTCGGCAACGCCTACAAGCAAGGGTTGGGCGTGGAGAAGAATCTCACGCATGCGATCGCCTGGTGGGCCAAGGCCGCTTCGCTTGGCCACCAACCGGCCGCCGATGCCCTGTCGAAACTCCGCCGCCAAGCCTTTGCTGCAGCCCAACCGGAACATCGGCGCCACGACATCGCCGATGCGTTCCGTAGTTACCGTCACCAGCTCTGGGAAGAATACGCATACCTCACCAGGCAGGATTCGGACCAATCGCTGGGTATCGCCCTGCTGGAAAACAATCAACTGGAGGACGGCATTGCCATACTCTTGGCTGAGACCTATGCGCTGAGCGAGCCGGCGCTGTCCGAGCTTGCGCAGCACTACGAGAACGGAGCCGAAACCGGCTTGGCCCAGTACGACCGCCGCATTCTTGCCTGCCTTGACACGACGGCAGCCGATGGATTTCCCCCCGCCAAGAAGATCCTAGCCCGCATTTATGCCAAGGGGCTGGGAGTGAAGGCGGATCGTACGAAGGCCCGAATCGCCCTCAAGGGCCTGCCCAAACAGGACACACAGACACTGATCGACGAACTGGGGCTCCGCTGACACCCATGCGTGATTGGAAAACAGCTCGGCGGTTGTGTATCACCTCGCTGCCCCTCCAAGGAGCGGCAATCGCGCTGCTTGCGTGCACATTGGCTGGACTCGTCTGGCTGGGTGCCCCTGCCACCTACAACGCGTTGGACTGGGCCCTCTACGACGAGTGGTTGAGCCGCCGTGCCCCTATCGCGGTGAGCTCCAAACTGGCAATCGTTGTGCGAGACCACGCCAGCGACGATCGATTTGGAACCGGCCCGCCGGACCGGGCAGTACTCGCCCAACTGATCACAGCCGTTCATGAAGCCGGTGCGGAAGCCGTCGGGCTCGATCATCGTCTGAACCAGTCCAGCCCTGCCCAGCGCGGTGGAGCTGCAGGCGACGCCCTGTTGTTGGAATCCGTCACATCATCCGGCCCTGTCGTGACCGTGATCGACGAGGGTACGATTCCGCTGACGGAGCGGAGCGAATCGGCCCTTCAGGGCCATCTGTCGCTCATGCCGCACGATGACCACGTCGTGAGAACCGTTCCCCTCGCCACAGAATTCGGCACCCACGTTGTACCGGCCTTCGGCTACATCCTTTATGCCTCGACTCAGAGAGCGCAATGGAGTCCCGCCGACGCGTACCTGCTGAACATCGTCGGGAACGGATCCGTCGACGCCCTTCCCACAATGTCGTTGTCTTCAGTGTGGGACGCGGTGCAACGGCACGAAGAATCTGTCCTCGCCGGCTGGTTCAAAAAGAAGGTCGTCGTCATTCTGCCGAATCCTCTCCCACAAGGCGTCTGGCTCTTGCCGACCGGGCAGCACGTCCCCGCCATCGTCGCGCATTTGCATCTGCTGAACAGTCTCCTGACCGGCGAGCAGATGGTCCCATTAGGAACCGCCGGCAGAACGATCGTGACACTGACGTTCACCACACTTATCGCGTGGGGGCTCCTGCGCTTCCATGGCGCGTTCAGTTTGATCGTGACAGCCCTGGCCATCGTCCTCTATCTCTCAGCGGCATTCGCCGCCTTGGCCGGTGCGCACCTTGTCTTGCCCGTGGCGGTGCCGGTCACTGCATCGTGCTTCGTCTTGCTCGGCACCACCGTGTGGACCCATCTGACGGCAGGCCAGCGCATGCTCCTGGTCGAACGAGACATGCTCCGGCTCCGGCAAGATTCCGTCGCGGTGCGCGAGGCGCTGACCCTCCGGGAAAACCGCGCCGAGGCGCTGCAAGAAGATTTGGAGGCAGCGAAAGAAGCGGCGGCCCGCTCGACCGGCCTGCAACAAGATCTCTCCCGCACGGCCGAGACACTGCGAGTCGAATTGGCCGAGGTGCAGGCGCTGGAACAGACTGCGCGGTTGCAGTTGGAACAATTGGAACGGCAGCTCCATGGCCTCCGCGCCGCGTCGGTTGAGTCCGGTCCCCTCGGTGACACCGAGCTTGAACAATTGCGGGAAGAATGCCGCCGGCTCGGCATCATCACACAGGACACCGGACTCCTCCGTATGGTCAGGGACGTGAAACGCGGGGCGACATCGCCGCTCACAGTCCTGCTCCTCGGCGAACCAGGTACCGGCAAGGAGCTCTTCGCGCGTGCCGTCCATCGATTGAGCCCACGAGCCGGCAAGACGTTCATCGCGGTCAACATGGCGGCCGTGTCGCCGGAACTGTTCGAGAGCGAATTGTTCGGCCATACGAAAGGCAGCTTTACCGGTGCCACCGCGGACCGGCGCGGCTACTTCGAATTGGCCCAGCACGGCACCATCTTTTTGGACGAGATCGGCGATCTTCGGCTGGACCACCAAAGCAAGCTCTTGCGTGTCCTCCAAGAAAGATCGTTCTATCGTGTCGGGGCCACGACGCCGACAACCGTGGATGTGCGGGTGGTGGCCGCCACCAACCGTGATTTGCAGCGTGGAGTATTGGAAGGCTGGTTTCGAGAAGATCTGTACTTCCGGTTGAAGGGATTGGTCTTCCAGCTTCCGCCATTACGGGAACGGCGAGGCGATATTCCCGTCATCGCCAAGACGAGCCTGGCCGAAATCGCGCAGCATATGGGCCGACCGGAGCCACAGATTTCCAACGACGCGGTACGTCTCTTAAGTGAACACCACTGGCCGGGCAACGTCCGGGAACTCCGTCACGCGATTGAGCGGGCCATCGCCCTGAGCGACGGGCCGATTCTGACACCGTATTCGTTCGCGCTGGACGGAACCGCTCGGGGCAATGGACTGGCACAAACCACGTCCGCCGTATTGCCCGATTCAGCCGGCGACACCGTGGTCTTGGATTGCCTCCGTCGGCATGGATTCGACATGCAGGCGGCCGCGAAAGCCCTGGGATGGGATCGGAGCACCGTCACGCAGCGGTTGAAAGGTCTCTGCTTCCAAGCTCTCGTCGAATCAGACGGTGACCAGGCCAAGGCCGCGCAGGTCATTGCCGGAGATCCGAGCCATCTGCGCACCATCGAACTCAAATTGATGGATTACTACGGCCATCTTCTTTCGGTCATCACGCCATTCACGACCGCCGATGAAGCCCTGGCCGACTGCCGACGCCGATTCAAGAATCTGCCGGAGCGGCATTTCTCATCGGTCGAAAGATTGGTGCGGGGCCACTTCAAGACACACCGACTCACCGTGCGTTAAGTGGCGTGGCCCGTAGCGGACAGCACCTGCTTGGCCTGGGCAATCGCATCCCGTAGCGCGCTGAGATCGTTTGCCGTTCCCTTTGTTTTCGGCAGACTTTTCACAACGCGGGATGCCGCGTCCATCATCGCTTGCAAAGCGTCTTTCATCGCACCCATCCCGGCGGATTCTTCCATCGACACCGCCGAAGCCTGCGCTCGCCGCCTGCGCGGCCCCACATACGGTTGCGTCGCGATCGGATTGTCTTTTTCGAGCTCCGGCCTTCTGGACACCATGATACTCCCTCCTGGTAAAGAGGCACCGTACCATAGTGACAGACCGTTTGCATGAGCATCTTCCTGTGATCCCAATTGCCCCGCACACAGTTCTGCTTGCGAACCATCGCATTGACAGAGGCGCCTCCAAAGGTGCAACATGCGTGTCCCAAAGCCGTGTTCAATCTTAACGAATTAAGGAGACCAGGATCATGGCACTGCTGATTACCGACGAATGTATCAACTGTGGCGCCTGCCTGCCGGAGTGTCCGAACGAGGCCATCTTCGAAACGCGCAGCGGCGCGGAGGAGAAGGGACTTCATGTGGGGGACGGCCAGGGCGTGGGGGATAACGTGTACGTGATCGCTCATGATCGGTGCACCGAGTGTGTCGGCCATTTTGATGAACCACAGTGTGCGGCCGTCTGTCCGGTCGATAATTGCTGCATTTCTGATCCGGCGTATCCGGAAGGGGCCGATGTCTTGCTGGAACGGGCGAAGACCCTCAATCCTGACAAGGTGATCGATCCGGCAAAAGTGTGGAGCGGCGTGCGGAACTGATCGACTCCCCGTCTCGGCATCCGTAGCCCTTACAGATGCCGAGAACGCGCCGGCACAGGCGCGTTGACTGCATGATGCCCGAGGCAATGAATCATGGCCGATAAAGCGCCAAGGTTCCTGACCAATGCCACGGTCATCAAGGTGTTAGCCAAAGTCTTTGCCTTCCAAGCCATCGAAATTGAGCTCTTGCGCTCCCAGGCTGGAATCTCCGATGCGCATTGGAAAACCCTGAAGACTCAAGCCTTTAAAAAAACCTACGCCAAGCAACGGGCCTTTTACGAAGATCGGCTGACGGGCGCCTTCGCGCTGGAGCACATTTCCCAGTCCGAACGCGAGACCAGACTGCTTGAACTCTGGCTCAAACAGAGCGAGGAGTCCCCCAAAGACAAACCCTAAGCCGAACTTCTGGTTCCACTGGTTCTAATAGGGGTGATCCTGGTTCTGTCTCCTCTCAAGGCCTCCACGGAAACAGTCCGTCCAAGAACGAAACGCCTGCACGGAAGATTAGATTGGGGTGAGTGAGCCCGAGTTTGTTGAGCTAGAACGGTTCCCGACCCTCATCTTAGAGAGCGGCGCGGAGCTAGGGATGATCGGAGGCGAGTTGTATCACATCAGCGGGGAGATGCCTAGCAGGCTCGTGCGCATCGGTCGCGAGCAACGCCCCGATTGGGCTCCAGCTGAATGCCCCGCCAGGTGGATCCGGCCGGGATCACCGTCAAATTCTGCAATGTGACCGGCAACCCAGGCAAGGGCTGCGGCACTTCTCAGTTCTCACTTGAGACGGATCTTGGTATTGATTGGCGGAGCCGCGATCACCTCGATCTGTCCATTGGGGCGTTGAATCACTGCACGCAGCACCCGCTCGCGGTCGCCTAATCCGAAGCTCAGTTCAGGCGTCTGATCCGTCAACATCCCAACCGTGCCGATCACCGCGCGCGTAGCACTCTTCCCCTTGTCGGTTTCGAGGGTAATGCGAGTGCCGAGGGCAGCGACCGTGTCGGGAACGAGGATCGTGATGTAGTTGGTCAGAGCTGTATTCAGGAACGCTCGTGCCGGACCGTCGATATTGAGCCATAGAAGATCTTGTTTGCCATCGCCATTCAGATCGACGATCACCGGTGACTGCCCAAAGTAGGCATTCTCCAGGCCGAGGGCTGGGCTGTGCTGAAAGACCGGCATGCCGGACTCGATCGATTGCAGAGCGGTGCGACCAGAGAGCTTTAGGACCTTGTGGACCGGCCACTTGATGTAGTTCTGTGCCACCAAGAGGTCCAGCTGTCCATCGAGGTTCAGATCCTCGAACACGGCCCCCCAGGCAAACCCCTCACCAGCCAATCCGTACGCATTCGTGACATCGGTGAAGTGGAAGTTCCCGTCATTCCGCAAGAGCATCCAATCATGCGTGTGACGCTGGTCCTTATGAAGATCGCCTGTGGTCAAGAAGAGCGGAATCGATCGTCCCACGTTAGTGAAGAAGAGATCCTGGTCGCCATCGCGATCAATATCGCCGACGGCCACGCCCATCCAAAACCCAAAGACCGAGCTGACCGTGATCGGCTGAAACGTGCGGTCCTTCATGTTGCGGAAAATTTCGACCGCGCCGGTATTCTGGGACACGACCAGGTCTTGCCAGCCATCGGAGTCCAGATCGACAAACACCGAAAGAAAGGTGTTCTGTTTGCTCGCGGTGCCGGAAGAGTCGGTGATATCCGTAAAGGTAAGGTCGCCGTTGTTCAGCAACATCCGATTCGGCTTGGCATGGGTGGGATCGTTGAAGGTCGCGCTGCGAAATGTCTTTGCATTCACGAATACGCTCACATACAGATCGCCGTCGCCATCGTGGTCGATATCCGCGACGGCCACGCTAAATGGCACCGAGTCGGTCGGCAGGTCCACAGGAATCTGCCGTTCCTGAAATCGTCCTCTTTCATTCAGATAGAGGAAGACGCCGTCTTCGCGTGCCACGAGCAGATCCGTATCCCCATCGGCATCCAGATCGATCGCCGTGCTGCCGTAAGTGGTACTGTCCTTCGAGAGCCCCGTACCCGACTCAATATTTACCAGACGGCCACCACAGTAACTGAGCAGGGCATCCCGTTGCCCTGCCCCGCCTCCCACAAAGATCTCGAACGTCCCATCACCATCGACATCAATCACCGCCGCCCCAGTAAACGGGTGCGTGCCCTTGGTCCAGGTATGGGTAAAGTCCACCGGCACCGGGGTAAACGGGGTTGCTGGCGAAAGGGCAGTGGCCCCTGATGCGCAGCCACTGAGCAGGAGCAGGGAGGCCATCAGGCTGAGCATGCTCCAGTGGTGAGTCATGCTGGATCTCGAAGTCGGTCGCATGTCAGTCACTCCTTGCCGAGGCCATGGCCTCTGGCCTTCAATGGGTTCAACCGTTATTGAAAGGTGATCCACCGCCAGAACTCTACGTACCAAGGCGTGCCACCATCAGCCACGGCAGTCTCCACAACGAACGGCATGCGATGGCCTTCGGAATCGCCGACATCCACCCGCAGCACGTTGCCTTGGCGATCAGCCAAAATGAAATTGTCCTTCGTAATGGTCGGCGCGACCATGGCATAGATCTCTCCCGTCGGGGTCACGAGCGCCTTGGGCGCCAAATGTTCGGTCTTCTGTAACTTCATCGAGGCAGTTGCCTTCTTCTGCAGGTCCTCCGAAGAAATCACCGTGCCTCCCAGCTCGGCGTGCAACGGGTCTGGATTTCCCGTGGTAGCGAGCGTGACCAAGGCGTCTGAGGCTTTTTCTGAGAGTGCAGCTGGACGCTCAGCTGCATAGCCAGGTCCGGTGAGAACCAGGACCAGCGCAAGCGTGCTGGACACCGTCAACATCGTGTCGATTGTTCGTACGTTCTGGTTCGCGGTGTGAATCGTCATGATCAGTCTCCTTCTACAAGTGAATGTGAGATGTTGTGACCCTGCGTTTCTTGTGACAACCGGGCGTCGGAACGGCTCTTGTCCCTCCCGCTTTTTCTGAGGATCTCATTCATTCGATCCTCTGTTTGGTAGTCGAGGCCTGAGCCAAAACCTTACAGAGATGATGGTCGTGAGAAAGACGGAGGGCAAATCAGACGAGGAAGCAGCAGAGCGTATTACTCAATTTCTTCCCAGTACTTAGTCGCAAGGTGTCTGTCAAAGCAGGGCCACCTCACTGACCACATTCAAGCTCCCATCCAAACGGCAGGAGAAGAGGGTATAATAGTGCGCCACGATTAACCGTGACAGAGCATCTTCTGAAGGTTTCAGACTTAGTCGGCCTTGCTGGTGGGGGTTAAACTATGAGCCTGATTACCTTTCGCTTCCGCCAATCGCAGGCCGTGGATTTTTATTGGCACCTGGAGCTGGCCAAGCGAGGATCGCTCCGCGAATTTGCCGTATATCCCACCATCACCATTTATGAATCGGCGTTCGACCTCCTGAACCCGATTCAAGTAGGACACGCCTTGTCCCTGGCCAAGGCCTTGGTGCTCGACAAGCGAGCCGAGGCGCTCTCGGGAAATACGTCGTTGCCCATGACGACCGTCCGAGATGTCTTGCAGTGCTATCAGCAATCGCTGCAGGTCGAGGACTATCATGCGCATTGTTGGTTCAAGATCCGGCTCACACTTGATCTAGCCGTGACACGACTCGAGGTGGAGGTGGACAACTCGGGAAACTCGTTCGTGTTTCCCTGTCGATGTGCGGCCTCACAAGCCTATGGCATTCACTATGAGCACCCCGGAACGATCTATGCCCAACTGGACTCGGCCTTGTGGCGTGCCGGTACCCGTTGGTGTCCGCGGCTCGAAGACTTCTCGGAAATAAAACTCGTGAACGTGGAGTTGCATACTAAAAGATAAAGCGCCACTGATGGCCACTGATCGGCAGGCATGCACCACACAAGACGGGACCCAAGACTCAGTCGCACAGACTCGGGACAATCTCGATCAATTGACCTCGGACAAATGCTTGAGGGCGGTTTCGATGTGTTCGACTCCCACATCGGCGTGACCGGCTTTGCCATGTGCGATGGCTTCTTTCAGATGTTGAATCCCTTCACTCACCTCTAAGCTCTTGCCTCCCATCTTCGCAAAATCCAGCGCCGTTTCCGCATGTTTCACAAGCTCGTCCGCATGCCCCTCTTTCCCATGGGCCACGGCTTGCTTCGCGTGGTCGATGGCCAGGCTGACGTTGCCACTGGCGGTTGGATAGGCCTGCACCATGGGCACCGTCACGAACACTCCAAGCACCACCACAATGAGCGCAGCACGGTAGTATCGACTGATCATCTTTTCCTCCCGACACAGTGATAAGACACTGTCTAAAAAGACCGTACCAATATCGCACCCTACACAGCGTTTCCGTAACCTGTCAAGGATGCTCGGCCCCACTACCTGTTTCTCCTTCCTCAGAACGGCACCCGTATTGGTTCCACTGCGCCCGTTAAGCGAGCACCGCCCTTAATCTGAGAATACGATGAATTCTGGTGTGCGCCGTCCGTGAGCACGGAGGACCAACCAGGTTACCCCCTCCTCTCTTTGCGGGGCCATCCCCGCACGGCACGCTGGATCACTCCTCCCCGCATGACTACAACTCTCCGTCAACCTCTCTAACCTCTTAACTTTCTTCATAACTTTTCCACTTTGACACTTCTTCTCGGTCGGCATTCCGGTTGCTCAAGCAATCCTCCGTCGGCGCAAGGAATCAACGGCTAGAAAGGAGGTGGATGGAGAACAGGAGCCAACGCTTCGGGTTCTGAGTGATGAGGACTTGCCTCGCTGAGCAAGCCCGCGTCGATGAGTCCGCGAGGCGTGCGAAGCGGGCTGCGTGTTGAGTTGCGAGTTAACTGCTTCACTATAAGGAGGGTTACCATCATGTCACAGGGTCCATCGCAGGTGTCGTCAGGGAATATTGCTCCCAAGATCGTGGGGCCACTGAAAGAGACGAAAGAAGTGGTGCTGCTGGCCGGGTTGGTTGTGTTTCTCGGCGGAGCCCTCGCCGCAGCCTGGTACTACGGGCAAAACAGCGACCGGATTACGATCACCTCAACCACGGAGAAGATCAGCGCGGCCCCTGTGCCGGAGATCATCAAGCACACCCCCGTCACTCCCCCCATGGTCGCGCCGCTGGACGACGTCATTCATGCCGACGTCTATTTTGAAGTAGGCCGAAAAGGCCTGACGGACGAGGCGAAGGCCCAGCTTGCCGCTCGAGCCGAGCTGCTGAAACACAGCCAAGACTATGGGGTCTTGATCCAGGGCTATACCGACCAACAGGGGTCGGCCAGCTACAACATGAAACTTGGTCTGAAGCGGGCGGAAACCGTGAAAGCCGAACTGCTGAACGCCGGTGTGGCGGAACATCGGATGAAAGCCATGAGCCTGGGGGAGGACGGTGTACTCTGCGTGGATGACAGCACCATCTGCCGGAATGTCAACCGTCGGGTCCATCTCGAAATTCGAAAGTTCGGCCAAGAGCACATGATCGCTCCCGCCACTGCCACCTCCGCAGATCCAGCTGCAACCGGGATTGATGTGTCGCCCAACGACCATGAAACCGAACGGTCAATCAACGATCTCCATCCGCTGAGTTCCGAACCGACTCCCGGCAGCTAGCCGACTATCGAAGACCGCTCCTGCTTGAAGCCGATCGCTTCTGGCAGGAGCGGCCCTCTCACCAATCTGACAACGCGCTGGACCTACTCGATATGGCAGCAGAACGGAATGGGATTGTAGTGGGAGATCGTGACTCCCTCCGAAGGAAGGCTAATTGGAGAATTTCCGGGTGGCTTTCTTCGGCGCGTTCCACTTCCACGGCGGCACGGGATTCGGATCGGCCCAGAGCCCCTTCCTCGCAGCCCTGGCCAGCTCCTCTTCGTCGCTGAAGCTTCGGCCCTCCGCCGACCCACCGCGTGACCAGGCGAGCCCTTCCTTGACCAATTCATAGGCGACGTTCCGCCCATCCTGTAAGATGACCTCGGCGGCCAGCCGGCCCTGCCGGTCTCGTTGCACCGCGCGAACGATGATGTCACGGTTCCCCACGTATGCCGCCGTAACCTGTCTGGCCTTCTTCCCGTAGGGCTGCTTCAATTCCGGGCAATCGATGCCCTTGAGGACAATCGTGTCCCTGCGCCCATTGTGGTAGACCGTCAAATGATCCCCTTCATGCACGGCCTCGACTTTGGCCGAAAAATCCGCTTGCGCACAAACAGGGCCGACAACCGCTGAAGTCATCGTGAGACACAGGATGAGGCCAAGTTTCCACAGAAATCGGGATACTCCGATCGCCTGCCATCTATCCAGGGACTCAACACCGCTCATAATTGGTTCCTCCCATCCAACTGGCAAGCAATCACGAAATCCCGGTCGTAGGGATATGCTTCGGCCATGGCAAACCCCACGCGATTTCTTTCCATCTGGCACTCCTGCGCAGTCCCATACCTCTGCAACACTGTCGCCTTGTTCAGTCCGGGCACATCGCTCAAGAGAACAATCAGGAGGAGCCACATAGACGCCTCCTTTCTGCCGTTCCGGCGAAAACAGGCTATGCTCCGCACTCGTCATTTCTCTGTATCCGCTTGGCCATGCGTTCATGGAACGGTCTTCTGATAGAAGTATATCAGCCCGATCACCATAATGACGGACCGCCGGATCGCCCAGCCCGTGGGCGCACGTCTTCCCCTGCTTGACCGGCCCCTGATGCGGGGCGTAGAGTGAATCATCTGTATCACAAGCCGCCTCATGCAGGAGGTGGTCGTCATGTTCTTCCGTGGAGCAGAAATCCGACGGATCGGACATGGCCAGTACGGCCTTCCTTCCGATTTATCGTATTCCAACAATCCAGCCGACTTCGGTGTTCCCCCGTTCACGCGGCCCAACCAGCGCGCCGTTCCGTCGTTGCTGACCGCCCTGCGAAGGAGGGAATACAACCGTCGTCCGCCTGCAACCGTGTTGCCTAACCCGAGCATGACTTCGTGCTGTTCATCTATGACAGATGCGCTCGCCATATGACGAAAGGAGGCTGTTATGCCTTACCGCTTCAATACCATCGACATTGCCGTGGGCGTCGGGATGTGCGCGATCCTCTTTGGCGCGCTGCTGTTCTTTGCCGCCGCCGGCGGCACCTATCAGGCCGCAGTCCCACAGCCCTCGTTCTCAGAACATTCCATGGGCCTGGAGCTCGGCATGACCCTGCTTCAGCCGGCTCTGGGACAAGCCATTGCGGATCACGTGCTCTTCGAACGCCGTACTGACCGAGCAATCGCCCGGGCCGCAACCGACTGGAACCAGGCGACGCTTGCACATGACGAGTTCCAATCGCGGCAGGGAGGCCCTCTGGGAGCCGTCATGCGCCAGGCCGTGACAGTCCCTGCCGATCATCAAACCCGCGTCCAGGGCGTCATGGGACGGGCAATCGTTAATTTCACAGCACGGGGCGTCCGAAACGGTTTGCTGTCGGCCGACGCGCCTCTTTCGGGTTACAACGCAACCATGATCAGCGCGACTCTGGCCGGAGGACAACGTTTGGATCGGGAGTTCGACGCCACCTGGCAAGCGGTGCTCGGACGGAACATTGTGGAAGCCGTTCAGACACATCGGAAGCAGGCCGGCGCGATTCAAGAGCGGCTTGGATCGGCACTGGTCCAGATCACACGGGTTCAAATAGGATCGGAAGAAGTCCTGGCAATGCAACAGGAGCAACTGGGCAGCTTGGTGTTGGCTGCGGTCCGCACCGAAGAGCTGCTCAATCGACAAACTCCGCGGTTCGCGGTCGCCTCACTGTCCGAGCGCACAGCGGTCGCCTCCACGGAACCGGCATCCTGGCCTGAGATATCGATGGGCTCCCTGATTCTCGCCGGCCTTCTGTTGTCGGCCATCTTTCTCGCGGGGCTCTCAGTGGCAGTGCACGGCAGGGAAGAGAAGGCGATTGATCAGATGAAACAAGACGCCGACCGCTGGGTGTATCGCATGGCGGCATGACGTTAAAAGGACTCGCGTCATGCACGCGAGTGTGTGACCTATGTCATGGGGATATTGGGGAATCGTAGCGGGATTCGCGGCGATGGTAGGGATGCTCCTGGCCTGTTTTGCGCTCTCCTCCCCGAAGGCCAACGAGTCGTCCCCCTCCCAGGGTGACAAGACCGAGCCGCCACGGCCGATGCCGAGACGGGATACAGACAACCATCGCCGGGCTGCATAGGTGCATGTAGTCGGCTCAGACAGCGCACCACGCTGCGCGGGAGATCCGGCAAGGCTGAAGTTATGTCCATCAGGCTGCTCATTGCCGAACATCAACGATTGTTCAGGCAAAGCCTGCGGCTGCTCTTGGAGCGAGAACGGGATGTGGCTTCGGTGGTGGAGGCTACCGACGGACGAGAAGCCTATCGATTGGCGCTTGAACATGCGCCGGATATTGTCCTCCTCGATGTCGACATGCTTGATCTCGAC
>DASUMN010000276.1:0-4434 GCA_036277675.1 Nitrospira sp.
TGGTGCTCGCCCTGGCTTATGCCAACGGAACCAATGATGTTTCGAAAGCCATCGCCACCCTGGTCGGAAGCGGGGTCACCAATTACCGGACTGCCATCCTGTGGGGCACGTTCTGGACGATGGCCGGAGCGGGCGCTGCCGCTCTCGTCGCTGGCGCCATGGTGAAAACGTTTAGTCAGGGTCTGGTTCAAGCCGGCACAAGCATTCCACCTACTGTCGCCATGGCCGTCCTGGGCGGAGCTATGGCCTGGGTGCTATTTGCCTCGCACACGGGTCTGCCGGTCTCGACGACTCACGCGCTCACCGGCGCCATTGTCGGCGCCGGCTTGGCTACCTTCGCGGGAGAAGCGTTGCTCTGGCCAGCGATTATGAAAAAGATCGCCCTGCCGCTCCTGCTCAGCCCACTCCTCTCTCTGACTGTCTCTTGGCTCCTTTACCCGCTCATACGGCTGCTCGCCGCCCGATGGGAAGGCACCTGCTTGTGTGTTATGCCGGCCTCGCACGCATTGATCACCGTCGATGCGCAGGGCAATACGAGAACGCTGTTCCAGGCTACAACCCTCGCTCGGCCGGTGATGGCTATCCCATCCCAATGCGATCGGACCGGATTGCAAGGGTTGGTCGTGGGGCTCGATACCGTTCATTGGCTTTCAAGCGGGCTTGCTTCGTTTGCCCGTGGTACCAATGATGCGCCCAAGATCGTGGCTATGCTGCTGCTCGGGAGTGCCACAGCAACCTGGCCCAGCTCCTTGTTTCAATTCACGGCGTTCGGAGGAGTCGCCCTTGCGATGGGGCTGGGAAGTTACATCGGAGGGCTACGCGTGACGAAATTGCTCGCGGAGAACGTGACCAAGCTGGATCACGTGCAAGGATTATCAGCCAATCTGGCGACCTCCTCACTCGTCCTCCTGTCCGGTACGCTGGGGCTGCCGGTCTCGACCACGCACGTCAGCAGCTCGGCCATTATCGGCATCGGCCTGCGGAAGGGCGTACGGGCGGTGGGTTGGTCTACTGTTCGCGATATGGTGCTCGCCTGGATCGTCACACTGCCTGCGACGGCACTCCTGGCAGGTCTTTCGTACTGGATCCTCTCCACAGCCTTTTAGAACTTGCCCCTCCTTCCTCCACTCTGCTAAGGTGACCGTCGTCCGATCATCATCTTTGGAAACATCGATCACCCGCATGGTCTGGGACCCAAAAGATCCTTGGAGCAAGAAGCAAGACCCGCTTGAGGAGGCCCTCAAGCAGGCGCAGGAGCAATTCAAGAACCTCTTCCCTGCCGGAGGCGGGTTGAAAAATCTGATACCGTCCGGCGGCACCGTCAACCTCGTCGTGGCGGCGCTCCTGATTCTGTTTGCCTGGCAAAGCGTCTTCATCGTCGCGCCCGACGAAGAGGGTGTCGTGAAGCGGTTCGGCACCCCCGTGCGAACGGTCGAGCCCGGGCCTCACTTCAAAATTCCACTCGTTGAAACCGTCCTGCAACCGAAAGTCGCCAAGCTCCACCGCGTGGAAGTCGGGTTCCGGACCAGCCAGCAGGGACGCCAGCAGATGGTTCCGCAAGAAGCCCTCATGCTGACGGGCGATATGAACATTCTCGCCATCGAGTTCATCGTCCAGTACAAGATCAAAGAATCGAGCGAATACCTCTTCAATGTGGCGGATATTCATGAAACCATCGGGAAAGCCGCCGAGGCGTCGATGCGTGAAGTGGTCGGCAAGAGCAAGATCGACGAGGCGTTAACGACGGGGAAAGCCGATATTCAGCAAGGCACGATGGTCTTACTTCAAAGCATCCTTGACGACTATCATGCCGGCGTGCAGGTGGCTGCTGTGCAGCTCCAAGACGTGGATCCACCCGAAGCCGTTGCCGCCGCCTTCAAAGACGTGACGAACGCCAAGGAAGATCGCGAAAAGCTGATCAATCAAGCCCAAGGGTATCGAAACGACATTATTCCCAGGGCAAAAGGTGAAGCCGCCGAATTGGTCAATCGGGCAAAAGGATTCGCACAGGCGCGATTGAACCGCGCTCAAGGCGAATCCAATCGTTTCCTGGCCACCCTGAAGGAATACAACCAAGCCAAGGATGTCATCAGCAAGCGGATCTATATCGAAACGATGGAAGAGATCCTCCCGAACGTAGAAAAGGTGATCATTGACGGAAAGGGCGGCGAGCGCCTGTTACCCTATCTTCCCTTAGACCGTCTCTCGCGACCTGCTCCAAAACCGGCACACGAGGAGCCTCAGCCATGACCAAGCAAGGGTTTGTCATCGCGCTGATTGCCGTGGTTGTGGGGTTGTTCGTACTGGGAGCCTCTCCCCTCTTCGTCGTGGATGTGACACAAAACGCCATCGTCGTCCAACTCGGAAAACCGGTGAGAAATATCACGGATCCCGGATTGTATGTCAAAGTGCCGTTCGTCCAGGAAGTTACCTACTTCGACAAACGGTTATTGGATTACGACTCAAGCGCCCAGGACGTGATTACCCAGGATAAGAAGACACTGCTGCTGGATAACTTTGCCAAATGGAAAATCGTCGACCCATTAAAGGTGTATCAGAACTTCCAAAGCCAGCGGGGGGCCCTGCAACGGCTGCATGACATTATCTATTCGGAACTGCGCGTTGAGCTGGGACGCCATGAGCTTTTGGAAATCGTGTCGAGCACACGAGCGGACATCATGCGGGTCGTCTCCAAGCGAGCAAACGAAAAAGCCTCATCCTATGGCATCGAGATATTGGATGTACGGATCAAACGCGCTGACCTCCCCGAACAAAACGAAAAAGCCGTGTTCGCCCGCATGCAGGCCGAGCGTGAACGGCAGGCCAAGCAGTACCGTGCTGAGGGAGCTGAAGAAGCGCAAAAGATCAGGTCCGAAGCCGAGAAGGATCGAGAAATCATCCTCGCCCATGCCTACAAAGAGTCGGAAGAGCTTCGCGGGAGCGGCGATGCCAAGGCGTTTCGCATCTATGCCGACGCCTACCGGCAGGATCAGAAGTTCTTCGAATTCACCCGCTCGATGGAAGCCTACAAGTCGACCTTTAAAGATAATAATAAAACGACGCTTGTGCTGAGCCCCGATTCGGAATTCCTCCGATACTTGAAGCAACGCTGAAGCGCCACATCAGACGTGAATCGTTAAGCGTGAGGCGGGGCCCGTCTCATGGCTTTACGACAGGCCGACAATCTCTCCGCTCGCCGGATTCAGCGTAATTCGTTCCCCTGCTGGCCTCTTCGGTAATCCCGGCATCAGTTGCATCCCGGAACAAACCGCCGTGACGAAACCGGCTCCGGCCAGAATCCGTAATTCTCTAATCGGCACCGTAAAACCCGTCGGCCGCCCTTTGAGCACCGGATCGTGCGAGAGCGAGAGTGGTGTTTTCGCCATGCACACGGGCAGCCGGCCAAATCCAAGGGTTTCCGCCATCTCCATCTGACGTTCCGCTTCCGGCTCGAAGACGACTCCTCCTGCTCCATACATCTTCGTCGCGATGGTCTCGATCTTCTTCCGAATCGGCCAGGATAACTCATACAAGTGAGCGAACTGAGCCGGTTGACGACAAGCCTTGACGACCGCAGCCGCCAACTCTTCGGCACCTTTCCCCCCATCAGCCCAGTGGGTGGACACGGCGGCATCAGCCGCTCCCACCTCGATCGACCGGTTCCGCACCCAATCCAGTTCTGCGCGTGCATCGTCTTTGAACGCGTTCACCGCCACGACGACCGGGATGCCATGCGCTTTTGCATTGGCAATGTGCTGTTCCAAGTTGCCGAACCCTTTCGACAGCGCCTCCTGATTGGGTCCGGTTAAGCCGGGGGGCAGCGGAGCGCCGGCCTTGGCCACGCCTCCGCCTCCATGGAGCTTCAGCGCCCGCAACGTCGCCACGACCACCGCTGCGTCCGGCTTGAAACCCGATACACGGCATTTGATATTGAAAAATTTCTCAGCCCCTAAATCGCTGCCGAAACCGGCTTCAGTCACCACGATATCGGCGCACCGAAGCGCAATGGCGTCGGATACCACGGAGCAGTTGCCATGGGCGATGTTTCCAAACGGCCCTGTGTGGACGAAGGCGGGCGTCCCCTCCAGGGTCTGCACCAAGTTGGGCAGCAACGCATCCCGCAGGAGAACAGCCATCGATCCCACACATCCGAGCTCCTGCGCGACAACAGGATCGGAAGACTTCTTGAGGCCCACGAGTATTTTCCCGAGGCGGCGTTGAAGGTCATGATGGTCAGTGGCCAAGGCCAATATCGCCATCACCTCCGACGCTTCCGTAATGACGAACCGGCTCAGCCGGTCCCCCAGTTCTCCTCCAAGCCGGAGTTCACGGAGCGCGCGATCGCTGATCCCTAAAGCCCGAGGCCACATGACGGTGGACGGGTCAAGCGCAAGGTCGTTCCCATGGAATAGGTGATTGTCGAGAAACGCGGAG
>DASUMN010000277.1:0-6872 GCA_036277675.1 Nitrospira sp.
AGAGGAATGGCTGATGTCCCGCTCATGCCACAAGGCCACGTTTTCCATCGCCGCCAGGCTGTTGGCTCTTACAATTCGTGCCAAGCCGCAGAGGTTTTCGGAGACGATCGGATTGCGCTTGTGCGGCATGGCCGACGACCCTTTTTGGCCCTCGGAAAAATATTCCTCGGCCTCCAGCACCTCGGTCCGCTGAAGATGCCGGATTTCCGTCGCGATCTTTTCGATCGTGGCGGCCAAGAGCGCGAGCGCCGTTGCGTAGGCCGCATGCCGGTCCCGCTGAACAACTTGATTGGAGATCGGATCGGCCGTGAGGCCCAGTTTTGAGCAGACATACTCTTCAACATCTGGCGCCTGGTGCGCAAAGGTCCCCATCGCTCCGGACAGTTTACCGACAGCAATTTGCTCGCGAACCTGGCGCAGTCGTTCGACATGGCGGCCGATTTCCTCATACCAAATGGCCAGCTTAAAGCCAAAAGATATTGGCTCACCGTGAATGCCGTGCGAGCGGCCGACCATCACCGTCTGCTTATGTCGCAAAGCCTGTTTCTTGAGTACGCCAAGCAATCCTTCGACGCCCTCCAGAATGAGGTCCAGCGCTTCCATCATCTGGATCGCCAACGACGTATCGACAATGTCTGACGAGGTCAGCCCCATGTGCAGGAACCGGTGTTCCAGGCCGACCGAATCCATCAAGGATTCGAGGAAGGCGATGACGTCATGCTTCGTAACTTTTTCGATATCTGCAATGCGCGCCACATCGATTTTTGCCTTTTTACGGATCTTCGCCGCCGTGCCGCGCGGAGCTTGCCCGGCCCGTTCGAATGCCGCGCAGGCCTGCAATTCAACCTCGAGCCAGATCTCGTACTTGTGTTTCAGCTCCCAGATGGCTTTCATCCGGGGCCTGGTATACCGATCAATCACCTTCGACTCGCCTCCAAATCCCGCGCTCTGGGTTCGCCCGTTTCTGTTCCAACTTCGGCTCGGATGCCAGGACCTTGTCTAACACTCCATTGACGAACTTCGATGCCTCTTCGTCGCCGAAACTCTTGGCCAATTCCACCGCCTCGTCCAGCGTCACCTTCGCCGGCACATCGTCCATCCAAAAAAATTCGTACAGTCCCGCGCGGAGGATATTGCGATCGACGATCGGCATGCGGCTGACTTTCCAATTCGTCGCGTACTTGGCAAGCACGGCGTCGATCTCCGCCTTCCGCTGGATGACGCCGGCCACAATCTGTTCGGCGAAGACCTTGGTGTCCTCATCCGCTTGAAGCGGCTTCCAAAACTCGTCCAACCAGAGCCCCGGTTTCCCGTGAATGTCGTACTGAAACAGAATTTGCATGGCCCGCTCGCGGGCCTGATGACGCGACCCCATGACTTAGGTGCCGTGCTTTCGCACAACCCGCCTGGAACGGAGTGCCGATCCAACTCGATGTGCCTGCGGCTCCTTCGTATTGATCCGCCGGAGCACGGTCACCATCTCGATCGCCACCTTCGCCGCCTCTCCGCCGCGGTTGAATTTGGCGGGGTCCGCCCGTTCGACCGCCTGCGCTACGGTCTCCGTCGTCAGCACTCCAAACACAATCGGCACACCGGTATCCAGCGCCGCTTGACCGATCCCACGACTCACTTCGGCGCAAATGTAATCGAAATGCGGGGTATCGCCCTGGATCACCGCTCCCAGACAAATCACCGCGTCAAACCGGCCCGAATCAGCCAGGGTTTTGGCCACCAACGGAATCTCGAACGCTCCCGGCACCCGCACTACTTCGACCTGGCTATCCTTGATCCCATGCCTGGCCAAACCGGCGAGACAAGACGAGAGCAGTTTACCCGTCACAGACTGGTTGAATTTCGCGGCAACGATTCCGAACTTCAACCCTGTCGCGCGGTGCAATCCTTTGCTGGATTTCATTGCAAAACCGTCGTCCCGTCACGAGTCGGAACGTCATTCAGTCTGCTTCGACCTGAAGACCTTCGACATTAGACTTTCTTCAGAATGTGCCCCAACTTCTTCTTTTTCGTCCGCAGGTACCTCACGTTCGCCTCGCGGGGCGAAATCTCGATCGGCACCCGCTCAACGACGTTCAATCCATAGCCTTCGATCCCGACGATCTTGCGCGGATTGTTCGTGATGAGCTTGATCTGGTGCAGGCCAAGACTCGCCAAGATCTGCGCCCCTACGCCGTAATCCCGCAGATCGGCTTTGAACCCGAGCTTCAAATTCGCCTCGACCGTGTCGCTGCCTTTGTCTTGGAGCCCATAGGCCTTGATCTTGTTGAGCAGGCCGATCCCCCGCCCTTCTTGATTCAAGTAGAGCAGCACGCCACGGCCCTCCTTCTGGATGGTCTCCATCGCCGCATGGAGCTGGTCGCGGCAATCACAGCGGAGCGAGCCCAGCGCATCCGCCGTCAGACACCCGGAATGCACCCGCACCAGTGTCGGCTCTCCACTGTCCACCCGTCCCTTCACCAGCGCAATATGCGTCACCCCGTCGATTTGGTTCTCGAACGCCACCGCTTCGAACTCACCAAACGTCGTCGGCAGCTTGGCACTCGCCACACGGTGAACGAAGGTTTCCCGCCGCATTCGGTACTCAATCAACGCCTTCACGGTGACCATCGTCAACTTATGGACCTTGGCGAATTTTGCCAGTTCCGGCACGCGCGCCATCGTGCCGTCTTCGTTCATGATCTCGCAGATGACCCCGGCCGGAGACAATCCGGCCATCCGCGCGAGATCGACGGACCCTTCTGTCTGACCGGCGCGCTTCAACACACCGCCCTGCTGTGCCTTCAAGGGGAAAATATGGCCGGGACGGGCGAGATCGCTTGGTTTCGACTTCGAATCGATCGCCACACGAATCGTGGTGGCCCGATCAGCAGCGGAAATACCGGTCGTGATATCCTTGCGTGCGTCGATCGAGACCGTGAACGCCGTGCCGAACGTGGCGGTGTTCTCGACGGCCTGCTGGGGCAGTTGCAGCTCCTCGACCCGCTCCGGCGTGAGCGCCAGACAGATCAGCCCACGCGCATGTTTCGCCATGAAATTGATGGCCTGAGGAGTCACCTTTTCGGCGGCAATAACAAGATCGCCTTCATTCTCCCGGTCTTCGTCGTCCACCAGGATGATGAATTTGCCTTTTTTGATGTCGCGAATCGCGTTTTCGATGCTGTCGAACGGCGTGGCCATGCTCACATAGTTGAATCGTCTGTCGGGTTGGACTAGGCAGTGCGGAGGCAATCTACCACTGAACATTGGCCATTGTCACGGGCCGAGGTTCTGTTATAGTTGGCAACCTATATGGCCAACCCGGGGAATGAACAAGAAGACGAACTGCTTGAGCCGGAAGTCTTGGCTCCCTCGGACGAGGAGCTGAATGACTTCCCACTTCCTCTTGAGCCAAGCCCCCAGAAGCACGGCAACACGAACACTCCCGCCGACACCACGGCGGTGGTGCCGGTCACGGCGCTCCAACAATATCTTGCCGAAATCCGCCGCTATCCGTATTTGTCGAAAGAGGAAGAGCTTCGCCTGTTCCATGAATATCACACACAAGGCAGCCGTGAAGCGGCGGTGAAGCTCATCATGGCCAACTTGCGCGTCTCGGTCGCAATCGCCTCGGAATATCTTCACACCGGCGCCGACCACATGGATTTGATCCAGGAAGGCAATGTCGGCCTGATGCAGGCGATCAAGAAATTCGATCCGACGAAAAACGTCCGGTTTTACGCCTATGCCGCCTGGTGGTCGCGCGCGTACATTCTTCGGTATTTGCTCAATACCTATCGGCTGGTCAAGATCGGAACGACGCAGGACCAGCGAAAGCTGTTCTATAACCTACGGAAGGAAAAGGCCAAGCTCGAACGGGAGGGATTCGCCCCTGACACGAAGCTCCTCGCCGACCGTCTCAATGTTCGTGAACGTGACGTCATTGAGATGGACCAGCGCCTGGGCAACTGGGAGCAGTCTCTGGATCAGCCGATCGGGGAGAACCAGGACGGCAGCCTGCTCGATATTCTGCCCTCCCAGCAACAACCGGCTGACGAACAACTGGCCGATCATCAGCTGCGCGCCCTGTTCCGCGCGAAGTTGGCGGAATTCACCAAGACGATCGAGGAACGGGACGAAGATATTCTCAGAAATCGCATTCTCTCCGAGACCCCGCTGACCTTGGATGAACTGGGCGACAAGTACGGCATTACCAAGGAGCGGACCCGCCAGCTGGAAGCCCGCATCATCAAGCGTCTGCGCGACTACATCAAGAAAGACGTGAAAGATTTTGACCGATTGCGGATGTAACCTCTCGCCCCCCTCGGCACAGCAGTCCAAAATTGTCCTAGAATAGCGCAGTATCAATGAGTTATCATATCGGTTGTCTAGCTTCATGGGGCCAAGAGAAAATCCTCGAATTCCCCCTTGACTTGGATCGATCGAGGACTATCTATGGCTTCGTGTTTTGATAGTGGGCTTCTGCCGGATCAACATGCCAGTGCAGTCTGACGCAGGCCCAAATCCCACATCGTTCACAACATCGGGTTAACTTTCATCAGGAGGAGGTTTTGTTATGAGCGCAGCCGCGAAGGACAAGAAGGATGTCGCCAAGGGATTCCAGCCCCTGGGTGACCGGGTGTTTGTCACCTATACCGAGGAATTGGAACGGACCGCCGGCGGGATTTATGTGCCGGATTCAGCGAAAGAAAAGCCACAGCGGGGAATCATTCAGGCGGTCGGCAAGAAGGTCGAGAACGTCAAGGTCGGCGACCAAGTGTTGTTCGACAAGTACTCCGGCACCAAGCTTCGGATCGAGGACGAAGATTGCTTGATCCTCAAGGAAGAAGACATTCTCGGGGTGTTCACGGCATAACGTGTCCACCATCGACCTGATTATTTTCAGAACCTAGAAACTTTCAGACTAAAACGGAGGAACACCATGGCAAAGCAACTCATGTACGGCGACTCGGCACGGTCGTCCATCCTGAAAGGGGTGAACCAACTGGCGGATGCCGTGAAAGCAACGCTCGGCCCAAAGGGCCGGAACGCGATTCTCGACAAGAAGTTCGGCGCACCGACGATCACGAAGGACGGTGTGACCGTGGCCAAGGAAGTCGAGCTCAAGAATCCTTATGAAAACATGGGGGCCCAGCTGGTCCGTGAAGTGGCCAGCAAGACCAGCGACATCGCCGGGGACGGCACCACGACCGCGACGGTGTTGGCCCAAGCCATCTATCGCGAAGGCGTCAAGAACATCACCGCCGGCGCGAATCCCATGGAGATCAAGCGCGGCATCGACAAGGCCGTCGAGGCCGTGACCGCCGAACTCAAGAAGCTCAGCAAACCCTGTCAAAGCAAGACCGAGATTTCCCAGGTCGGCACGATCTCGGCCAACAACGACAAGACCATCGGCGACCTGATCGCGGAAGCCATGGAAAAGGTCGGCAAGGACGGGGTCATCACAGTGGAAGAAGCCAAGTCGATGACCACGTCGTTGGACGTCGTGGAGGGCATGCAGTTCGACCGCGGCTACATCTCCCCGTACTTCGTCACCAACGCCGAGCGGATGGAATCCTCCCTCGATGAACCGCTCATTCTCATCAACGAGAAGAAGATCAGCAGCATGAAGGACCTGCTCCCGCTGCTCGAGCAGGTGGCCAAGATGGGCAAGCCGCTGGTCATCCTCGCCGAAGAAGTCGAAGGCGAAGCGTTGGCGACCCTGGTCGTTAACAAGCTGCGCGGCACGCTGAACGTCGCCGCCGTGAAAGCGCCGGGCTTCGGCGACCGCCGCAAGGCCATGCTGGAGGACATCGCGATCCTCACCGGCGGCCAGGTGATTTCCGAAGACATCGGGATCAAGCTGGAGAACGTCAAGTTGACCGACCTCGGGCGCGCCAAGCGCGTCACGATCGACAAGGACAACACGACGATCGTGGAAGGCTACGGCGATCCGAAGAAGATCGAAGGGCGCGTCAAGCAGATCAAGGCCCAGATCGACGAAACCACCTCGGACTATGATCGTGAAAAGTTGCAAGAGCGGCTGGCGAAGATCGTCGGCGGCGTGGCCGTCATCAACGTCGGTGCCGCGACCGAGACCGAAATGAAGGAGAAGAAGGCCCGCGTCGAGGACGCGCTTCACGCGACCAAGGCGGCAGTGGAAGAGGGCATCGTTCCGGGCGGCGGCACCGCATATCTCCGCTGCATCAAGGCCCTCGATGGGATCAAGGACGTTCCAGCCGAGCAAAAAGTCGGTTTGGATATCGTCCGGCGGTCGCTCGAAGAGCCCATTCGCCAGATCGTCACCAATGCGGGCGGGGAAGCCTCCGTCGTGGTCGGCAAGGTGCGGGAAGATAAGAACACCAACGCCGGCTACAACGCCGCAAGCGATGAATACGTGGACATGATCAAGGCCGGTATCATCGATCCGACCAAGGTATCGCGCTGCGCGTTGCAGAACGCGGCCTCCGTGGCGGGCCTGATGCTCACCACCGAAGTCATGATCACCGAACTCCCCGAAGAGAAGAAGGAAGCGGCCGCCGGCGGTGGACATGGCCACAGCCACGGCATGGAGGGGATGTACTAACCCTTCGACAGGCTCAGGGTTCAACGGAGGGCTCGGCGGGCAACCGCCGGGCCCTTTGTGTTTCCGGGTCAATCGACCGTAACCGGCTCTTAGCCTCTTGCCGAGTTTGCCCGTAAGACCGTCTTCAAGATGGGTGAGGTCTTGGGTTCGGCAAAGAAGGACAGGAACGCCCGGCGGACCATCTCCGTATGGCGCTGGTGGTCGGCGCGAAAACGGGCGGTGGCGCTCGCTCGGTCTCCTGGATCGTACCCCACTCGGATCGCGCAACGCTCCAGATCCTCTCCATTTTCTGGCA
>DASUMN010000278.1:0-6175 GCA_036277675.1 Nitrospira sp.
CCACACGGATTCGAATTCCGGGGTCATCGAATCCAGCCCGTGTGAATAGCCGAACGCCCGCTGGTACAGCACCCAGAACACCCCGATCCCCAGCATCGCCAACCACCCGATCTTCACCGGCCGGGAATCGTACCACTGCGAGATATCGTATCCCCGCCCCGAACTATCTGCAGCCATGTTACCTACCTCCTTCGGTTAGTTATGGATTATGATGACGACGACTCTCTACTCAGGAAAGATGTATGCTGTGAATAGCCCCGCCCATTCATACAAATACGTGAAG
The DNA here is from genome assembly GCA_036277675.1 of Nitrospira sp. Lineage (GTDB taxonomy): Bacteria > Nitrospirota > Nitrospiria > Nitrospirales > Nitrospiraceae > Nitrospira_D. The sequence continues at coordinate 284 of DASUMN010000278.1, forward strand.
ATTGTGCCTCTTCACCGGCCAGAAGTATCCGACAAAGCTCCGCCGTGAGTCAAGAAAAATATCCGGCTATCTGGCATGGAAACATCATCAGGAAAGCCGCGTGAGAAGGGCTCCAAACCGGCGCATGTATACGCCTGCATACGGAGGATGTCAAGTGTGGTGGAGAGCCGGCTGTGTCACTCTAAGTGACAGAAAGTGTTGAAGTTTTACCGGATAGGCTAGGGCTACTCGAGATTTATGGGTTGGATTAGTGAACATGGTCACCTGGAGGGGGCAAAATCTCTCCTTCTCGACTGAGTTGATGAATCTGTTGCAGCAGAAAATCGTGATCGGACCACCCCGGACTTTCCCCTTCAGGAATCCAGCGCGCCCGCAAAAAACCATACCGGTCGAAGAGAAACTCCATATGCTTCGGCAAGGCCCCTTCGCCGAATAGGTCGGGTTTGGCGATCGTCCTCCGGAATAGCCCATAGCTGCGGGCGATTTCATTCGCGCCTTGAGTGACGATCGGGAGCGGGAGATAGGCAGACAGGGCCTCTGAGTCATCAGGGCCGAGGTCGTTGATGGGCACAGCCACGATCGCCGTATTGGTGCCGCCGATCGTGGAATAGGCCGCCCGTAGTTGTGCGAGCCGCTCTTTCGACTCCGGCCAAGAAAAGAGCACCAGGAGTACCGATTGTTTGCCTCGAAAATCTTTTAGGGTCCCACTGGATCCGTCTTGCGTCGAATAGGAGAAGTTGGGAGAGACCATGAATGGCTGTTCAGGGAGAATACGGGAGTTGATGATGCGAGCCTGATAGCCGCGGGCGTTGGCATGGAGGAAGTTCAGCAGATCCCACCGCTCTTCTTCGGAGAATTTCTCGCCGAAGGCCGGCATGACGCCGTTGAATCGGCCGTAGGTCAACCAATGAAAAAAGTCACCGGCGGTATGCATAGCGGTATGGGGTTCCGTCAGGAGATCGACCGGCTGTTTCGGCAAGGTCTTGGCGAGCACGCCATTCCCCTTGGCTTGAGGGCCGTGGCAGGGGACGCAATTCGCGGCAAAGAGGCCGGCTCCGTTGGCGATGGAAATGGCGTCAAACGGAACAGGAGTTTTTCGGTACGTCTCAGGGTACGACTGCACGGCGATGGGATAAAATGTCGAGGCGATTCCCAATAGGCCCAACAGGGCCGGAATCACGATGCGCCGCAACGCCCCCCACTGCCTGGTGCGGCCAAGCACGATCATTGTTCCGGTGAGAATCAGCAGGGCTACGCCGATGCTGACGACCGTTTGCACCAGCCAATCTCCCCAAGTTGCATCGATCGAAAATCGGAACGGGTACGGCCAGTGATCGATCGTTTCGTGCTTGGCGGGCACGGCATTCGCCAGCAGGGTAGCAACGATAACGAGCAGCACCGCCAGCGAGAACTCGACGGTCAATTTTTTCCGGAGATGATGCGAAGCCGGGAGGGCCAGGCTTCCGGTACGCTCGAGTGCCGGGAGCCACGCGAAGTGCGCGCGTCCTGCGATCGACAGGATGATGGCCAGCAGTGTCAGTTTTGTATTCAGCAGCCATCCATACGTTGTGGCGAACAATGCCGCGTAGTTGCCACCCACCATCCGGTCGGCGACCACGAGGCCGGTGGCTACGATTCCGATCATGAGCGGCAGTGCGATGGATGAAAACTGCTTCAAGAGTGTAATGCCGGACCGCTCCACCGTTCCTTGCGGGTGTGTGTGGGCAGCATGGATGAGGACGGCAAGAACGCCGGGCAACCCGCCGAACCACACGCTCGCCCCAATGAGATGCAGCGCATAGGGGAGGATCGAGACAATCGACTGTTCTTCGGCTGCGGGGTGGCTGGCGAACGAGCCGATCGCAAGCGTCAGCGAAGCGGCGACCGCACAGACCACGTACCGCCACGACGCGCCCGGCGATGTGCATGCAAACCAGGCAAGTCCACACACCGCAAGTGCGCTGGTTTCGCGCAGGGTCCAGATGAAGCCGATCCTGGTCTTCTGGAGAAACTCCAGCCAGGCTCCGGGGTGCCAGAGGTTTTCGGACACGCCTGTCGCTTGGGCCGTCGTGGCGGCCAGCAGCCCCAGCAGGCCGAGCAAAAGCGTCATGGCGAGCCAGGGGAGTGCCCATTTCAGTCTGGTCAGGTAGGGATTATTGGAAGCGAGGCTCTTACCCTCGGCGATGGCCAGGAAGACGCATCCGCCGATCAGAATCATGTTGGAGGCGAGTTGGAGGAAACGGAACAGCGCCCCGGCGACCTCGATCATTTCCCTTGCACTTTGCCCTTCACTGTAAAGTCGAAGGCGGAATCGACCACGTGGCCGTCGACCGAGAGCACCCGAAACTTGACGGAGTATTTGCCGGGCGCCAATTCCGGCAACGGGAGGACGATGGATTTCGGGTCATCCGATGCGAGGGTTGGTTTGGCCTCCGTAACGGGATGTTTGTCAGCATCGAGCACCGTCAGTGAGGCATAATCGCCCTCGATGTCCTCGTTGAACCACAGCCGCACCTGCCCCGGCGCTTTCGCGAGTACGGCGCGCCGCGGGGGCTCCGCTTTCACCAGCATGGAATGAGCCAGCACCGGCGGAGGAGCGGAACCCAGTGCGATCGTCACCCCTGCCGCGGCTACCGCACTCTGCAGGAACGTACGAACCCTCGACGGCCTCATCCTCTCATCTCCTCATACAGGCCGTGCGCGGAAATCCGTGCCCGGCCATGCGGACGATTACTCCGGCGCAGGGACTCAGTGCGCCGGCCGGTCATGCCTACGAAGAAACGGTTGCGACGGAAGGTTTACGCCGATCGCGAAGTCCATAGAACACCGCCAGGCCGATGACCACGGCGAGCGGTACGATAATCATGAGGTAGTGTGTCAAGTGCGACACGGCTCCCGTTTCGCCGATCGAAAACCGAAGTCGGGACAGGTGCTCCTGCTTGTCTCCGATCGACACCAACCCGATGAACTTGCCGGGCTTGTCGAAATTGTGTCGCACATCGATGGAACCGGTCGGATAAATCTTGGCGGGAAAGTGCACGATGGTGACGGATTCGAGATTGGCCTCCGAGCCGGTGTCTTGGATAATCCGCACTTCGACCGGCATGGAGCGGAGCTCATGCTCGACAAAGTCGAGCACTAAGACCGTATTCCCGGTACCAGGAATTTCCTGGCAGAACTGCTGGTCGTAGTACGCATCGGGCTGATAGCCATTGAAGTACATTTTATAGGGGCCCACATGGAGCACGCAGGTATCCGTCGCCAGCTCATGCCCGTGCTGGGCCTGTGCCGTCAACGGAGCGCCGAGGGCGAGCACGACCAGGCAGATGGCGACACGAATCAGAGATTGAAAAGACATCATGAGTTCCTCACTTCTCTATAACGCGAGCATGCCTGCCGTAGGGCAACGGGCATGCGAATCGTGAATAGTGCGTGGCCTAGGATGGCATCGCTTCCGGTGTTTTCCGGCGGCTGCGCGTCATCAGGTAAATCACGCCGACGATGGCGAGCGCCACGACCGGAACCATGTAAATGTTCAAGACTTTGGAAAAGACCTTGGGGTCTCCGACGGAGAATGGAAAGCGGGAGACGTACTCACCTTTTTCTCCCACGGTGACCATGCCGACGAATTTTCCCGGTTCCGGAAAGGTGTACGTGAAATCGATGGAACCGCTTGGATACACCTTGGCCGGCAGGTGCAGAACCGTCACGGCGTCAAGGTTCTGTTCGGCGCCGGTATCCTTGATGATCCGAACCTCGGCCGGAAGCGAGCGGAGCTCCTGCTCAATATAGTCAAGGACGACGATCGTCTGGCCGGTGCCCGGAATGTCTTCGCAGAATTGTTTCTGTTGCGTGTTGGCGGGTTGATACCCCGTGAAGTGCATCATGTACGGGCCGACCGTGAGCTTGCACATATCTTCGGCCATCGAAAGACCGCCGTGGGCGTGGGCCTGTGTGGCCACGAGCGTTCCGCTGACAATGAGTGCGCATCCGGCCCCGAGTGCACCGCGTAGGAAAGACGTCATGACGATCCTCTTGTTAAGAATGACAGGAATGATGGGTGTGCGTGTATGTGGCGTGATCCTACCCCATCAGGTTGTAAGAATGACGATCGAGCAGAGCTATGGCGCGGTGCGGCGGGAGCCCCACCACCGGCGCATTCGCCCACCTTTTGAAAGTTCATATCCCACTAAGGCCAAAACCAATAAGACCATGATCGGCCCAACCGCCTTGCGGCCGATCTTCGAATAGTCAACCTGCTGGACCCGCAACAGATACGACGAAGGGCTCAAACCCTCCGCGGTAATGATCAGTCTGTAGAATCCCTTTTCCAGTTTGGCTTCGCCTCGTACCACTCCGTCCGGGTGAGAAACCGGTTTCCAGTAGGCAACCGTCTGATCTTCCTCATCCTTCCCGCCCTCGCCCTGTCCCTTGACGATTCGCACACCCAACGGCAAATTCCGCAGGCTCTGATCGACAAGATCGACGACCAAAAACGTGTCACCGTCTTCGGGAATTTCCGTGCAATATTGCGCCTTGGGCTCATGTTGTGGCTGGTACGCGCTGAAATGGACCATGTTGCCGCCAATGCGGCGCATGCAGATGTCTTCTTCAAGCGTCACATTGCCATGGGCCAGGGCCGACGCCGGGAATAGACCACCGGTCAGAAGGGAGAGGACAGCGGCTCCTTGAATGATGCGTTGGATCATGGTTCTACCCGAGGGAAAGCGATTTCTCATGTTCCTGGCAACACAAACCCATTACGGACATAGCCCGAACTCAGCCCCCTTTCCGCACAAGACCAGCGAGGCAGGACTGACAGGCCACGCGACGGAAAGAAATTTACCACTCTAGAACGGCACGTTGCAAGAGTGCGGGTCACCGCGCAGGTCAGATTGACAATCGTTCTCGGCGACTCTGAGAAGCAGGATCATCAACACAGAGTTGGGCAGGTTGACGGGAGGCGAAAGTACGATAATAATGAGCTTGCATAGTCGTTTGAAACCGATAAGATGAGGACACGCGGAGCGGTAATTCTACTTAAGGCAAGGAGGCGAAGCATGAAGGCCAAAGAAGGTGTGGTCAATATCCTGAACAAGGTCTTGACGGCGGATCTCACCGCCATCAACCAATATTTCGTCCACGCGAAGATGTGTGAGAATTGGGGCTATGAGCGGCTGTACCACAAGGTTCGCGAGCGCAGCATCGACGAGATGAAGGATGCCGACGACATCATCGGCCATATCCTCTATCTTGAAGGTGTCCCGAACGTGCAGCGGATGAATGCGGTCCATGTCGGTGAGACGGTGCCGGAGCAATTGAAGCTGGACCTCAAGGCCGAGCAGGAAATGCTGGCGCTGCTGAGCGAAGGCGTCGCCCACTGCACGAAAGTCATGGACTTCACCACGCGCCACATGTTCGAAGACATGGCCAAAGACGTCGATGCGCATATCGACTGGATCGAAGTCCAGCAGGAAACGATCAAGCAGGTCGGCCTGGAAAATTACTTGGCTGAGCAGATCAAGAAAGAGTCGTGAGGGGAACCATGAAAGCCAAAGACGGCGTGCTTGAATTGCTCAATCAGGTGTTGAGGGCGGAGTTGACGGCGGTGCATCAGTATCTGCTGCATGCGTCCTTGTGCAAGGATTGGGGCTATAGCCGGCTGCATGAGCATTTCAGCCATCTGGCCAACGAAGAAGTCGGCCATTCCTCCGGCTTGATGGGCCATGTGCTCTATCTGGATGGGACGCCCGATGTCGAACATCTGGATGCCGTCGCGCACGGGGGCGATGTGGCGGCGCTGATCACCGCCGATCTGGAGTTTGAGCGGGAGGACGCGGAGTTGCTTCGGAAGGCCATCGCGCATTGCGCCAAGGTCGGAGATTTCACGAC
>DASUMN010000279.1:0-5221 GCA_036277675.1 Nitrospira sp.
GCTGTTCAAGAACAAATCAGAGTCAGTCTCTAAACAAGAGCTGCTCATATTCCTAACGCCAACCATCGTCAAGACGTGATCGCTTCTTGTTGACCCTCATCCGTTTGTGGTGAGTTGGAAGGCGGTGTGATTTCAAATTGAATCACACCGCCTTCTTCGTTTGTGATGGAACAGACGATAGCTCCCGTGCCTTTCTTTCGTAGCCTCTCCCTGATCCACATCATATCGCCCTTGATGAGGGATCTCCCTCGGATCGGATGAGAGGGTTCTTTTAGTTTGGGCGAGGCCGTGCTACGATCATCTCCCTTTTGGACTCACCGCGAACATTCACAAGGGGCGTGATGGTGTTGCGTTGCGCGCACAACGCCGTTTCTCCCCATTTCATAGGGCAATGCGATGGCTGCCTCAATTGTTTCTGTATCGCTCAATGAACGAAGCTACAAAATTCTGATCCAGGCCGGTCTGTTGAGAGGGCTTGGGGCCAGGCTCGACGGGTTGGGCGTCAGAGGAAAGGCGGGGATTGTGACGGACCGCCATGTGGCGCCGCACTATCTGCGTGATCTGGTTGAAACGCTTAAGCGGGGTGGCATCGATGCGGTGCCTATCGTGTTGCCCCCCGGCGAACAGTCCAAGACATTGGATACCGTCGGGCACATTCTGGATGTGCTGGCACGGAACCGGTTTGAGCGTTCCTCCTATCTCTTTGCTCTCGGTGGAGGGGTGGTCGGCGATTTGGCTGGATTTGCCGCAGCGATCTATCAGCGTGGCATGCCGTTCATCCAGATTCCGACGACGCTCATCGCGCAAGCCGATTCGAGCGTTGGTGGAAAAACCGGAGTCGATCACCGGCTTGGGAAAAATCTCATCGGCGCGTTCTATCAACCCAAGGAGGTCTGGATCGATCCCTTGACGCTTTGTACGTTGCCGATGCGTGAATGGGTGGCCGGGCTTGCGGAAGTCATCAAGTACGGCATCATCGCCGATGAAGCGTTTTTCTCGTATCTGGAACGGACGATGCCACGTCTGCGCAAGCGGGACGCGACTGCCGTAGCAGCAGCGGTCAAGCGGTCCTGCGAAATCAAGGCCGAGGTCGTGGCATCGGATGAGCGGGAATCAGACCGTAGACGAATCCTCAACTATGGCCATACGATCGGCCATGCGCTCGAAACATTGGGTGGGTATGAATCGCTCGTTCATGGTGAGGCAATCGGGATCGGCTTGGTTCAGGAAGCCGATCTTGCATGCTATATGGGACTCTGCGATCGGACTGTTGTTGAACGGATTCTGACGGTCGTCCAAGCTGCCGGGCTCTCTGGTCGCATGCCTTCCTGGCAGTCCGCCAAGATCTGGAAGGCGATGCTCCATGACAAGAAAGTATCACATGGTCAAGTGGTGGGCGTGTGGCCGGAACGAATAGGACAGGTTCGAATGATGCCGATAGACGAGCGGTCATTTCGGCGATGGCATAAAGCGGTGCACCAAGAGACTTCAGGTAGGAGGCCGTTCCGAGCGAGGGCGGCTGTCCGGAAAAAGTAGGCGTGGTAGATGCGCAAGCTCCGGGTGGCCTTGGCACAGATCAATCCGACTGTCGGTGATCTTGCTGGGAATACGCGGCTCATCAAGTCATGGATCAAGCAAGCGCGAAAGGCCGGCGCCGACCTGGTGGCATTTCCGGAGTTGGCGGTGACAGGGTATCCTCCGGAAGATTTGCTCTTAAAGCCGAGATTCATCGCGGATAATCGTCAGGCGATGACCGAATTGGCGCGTGAGTGTGCCGGTATCGTGGCCGTGGTTGGCTATGTGGAGCAAGGCTCAGCGTTCAAACATCCAGTCTTGGCGTCTTCGGTTATTTGTGCGGACCAGCGTGAACTGTACAACGCGGCAGCGATTCTGGCGGATCGGCGCTGTGTCGCCACCTATTGCAAACAGCTGTTGCCGAACTATGGGGTCTTCGATGAGGGACGGTATTTCCATCCTGGAAGAACGTTGCCGCTCATTACGATTCGTGGTGTGACGCTGGGGGTCAATATCTGTGAAGACATCTGGTTCCCTGAAGGACCGACCCGTGTGCAAGCGATGGCTGGCGCGGAGGTGATCGTCAATATCAACGCTTCTCCATTTCATATCGGCAAGAGCCGCTCTCGTGAGCAGATGCTGGCCACGCGAGCAAGAGAAAACGGTGTCATCGTTACCTATACGAACACGGTCGGCGGACAGGATGAACTCATTTTCGACGGTAACAGTGTCATCGTGGACCAAAACGGAGAGGTAATTGCTCGGGCTAAGGCGTTCGAGGAAGATCTGATTGTGGCGGATCTCAATGTGGAAGGCATTGTGCGGGGCCGCGTAGCTCCTGGTCTGAACAAGCGGCTCACGAGAAGAGTGTCTGAGACGATCGAACGCGTCAAGGTCAAGAGCGCTGCTCCGGTCAGAACGCGTGTGCAGGTCATTCCCCGTGTGGAGTTGGTCCTCAGCGAACTGGAGGAAGTGTATAAAGGCTTGGTGCTGGGGGTGAGAGATTACGTCAACAAGAACGGGTTTAAGAAAGCTGTCATTGGATTGAGTGGAGGGGTCGATTCCGCACTGACCGTCGTGATCGCGGCAGACGCGCTCGGCGCTGCAAATGTGCTCGGTATCTTCATGCCCTCTGCCTACACATCGCAGGATAGTGCGGAGGACGTTGCCGAATTATCCCGTTGCTTGTCGATCGAGTGCCGGACCATCGCGATCACACCCGTAGTGGACGTGTACGGCCGCTCGCTTGCGCCGACTTTCGAAGGACGGGCGACTGATACGACCGAGGAGAATCTTCAGGCCAGGATTCGAGGCAACATCCTTATGGCCGTTTCGAACAAGTTCGGTCATTTGGTGCTGACGACGGGAAACAAGAGCGAAATGAGCGTAGGCTATGCCACGCTGTACGGCGACATGGCCGGGGGCTTCGCGGTTCTCAAGGATGTGCCGAAGACCATGGTATACGAATTGGCCAACTTGCGGAACCGACAAGGCGCCATGGCGGTGATTCCCAAGCGCGTTCTCGACCGTCCACCAACGGCCGAGCTGAAACCGAATCAGAAAGACGAAGACAGTCTGCCTCCCTATCCAATCCTTGATCCCATCCTGAGAGCGTATGTCGAAGAAGACCGATCGATTGAGGAAATCATAGCCCTCGGGTTTGCTCGCGACACCGTGGCGCATGTCGTGGGGTTGGTCGATCGGAGCGAGTACAAGCGAAGACAGGCACCTGTGGGCATTAAGATTACCCATCGTGGCCTTGGAAAGGATCGGCGAATGCCGATCACGAACGGCTACCAAAGTTCCTAGCCGACCAATTGGGTCTCCCTTCGGACATTTCCACTAATCATCTACTGTGTGAGACACGCTTTTCGGCGTTGTGCCGAACGAGAAGATTGAGCTATGATAGGGCCCCACTCGTTGTCGGAGTCCAGTATCGGTACTATCTGGGGAGAGCCACTCTTCATGTATGTGTGCGGTTCGCACTGTAGGCCATGAGTCGATGACGGCGTTTTTTGGTAGATAAATTGATGGTTTATGCTCATGTGGCGTTGTGGAGTCTGTCACTGACCGGTCAAGGTAAGGAGCGAGAAAGATGAAGCTGGTGGAAGCAGTTGTCAAGCCTTTCAAGCTCGAGGAAGTGAAAGACGCCTTATTGGAAATAGGCGTGCAGGGTATGACCGTGTCGGACGTCAAAGGGTTTGGGCGGCAGAAAGGGCACAAAGAAACATACCGGGGGCAGGAATATACCATCGAATTTGTGCCGAAAGTCAAAATCGAGGTAGCTGTTCCTGACGCAGCTGTTCCTCGTGTGATTGAGGCGATCATACAGGCAGCCAAGACAGGCAGCATTGGAGACGGGAAGATCTTTATTCGCGATCTCGCCGATGCTGTGCGGATTAGGACAGGGGAGACCGGAGACGCAGCGTTGTGATGATAGGCTTAGGATGAACATGGCCTCGCTCATGAGACCGGCAAATCATCGTGAAGGATCTCTGTAAAGGAGGAGCGGATGAACGTGCGTGAGGTGTTGGAGTTCGCCAAGAAGCACAAGGTTCAGATGGTGGACCTGAAGTTCGTGGATTTGCCCGGCGTATGGCAACATATGACCATCCCCGTCAGCGAACTGTCCGAAGATCTGTTCAAAGACGGTTCAGGTCTTGACGGGTCGTCCATTCGAGGGTGGAAGGCCATCAACAACAGCGATTTGCTGATGGTGCCGGATCCGGCGACCGCCTGTCTTGACCCATTTACGGTGGTGCCTACGCTCAGCCTGATTGGCAATGTGGTGGATCCCATCTCTCGCGAGAACTATGAGCGCGACCCTCGGTTCATCGCGCAGAAGGCCGAGAAGTATCTGCACAGCACCAAGATCGGCGACACCTCCTTCTGGGGACCAGAAGCGGAATTCTTTATCTTCGACCATGCCCGTTACGATCAAACCAGCCGCAGCGGCTACTATTTCCTCGACTCAGAGGAAGGCGCGTGGAACATGGGACAGGAGGGATTCAATCTGGGCGGAAAGATCCGCCATAAGCTCGGGTACTTTCCGGTAGCGCCCGCTGACACGCAGCAGGACATTCGCAGTGAAATGGTGCTCGAGATGGAGAAGGCCGGGATCGCCGTCGAGAAACATCATCATGAGACGGCGACGGCCGGCCAGGCCGAGATCGATATCCGCTTCGATACGCTGCTCAAAACGGCGGACAAGATGATGATGTACAAGTACATCGTGAAAAACGTCGCCCGTCGCCATGGCAAGTCGGTGACGTTCATGCCCAAACCGCTCTTCGGCGACGCGGGATCAGGAATGCATACGCACCAAAGCATCTGGAAAGACGGGAAACCGTTGTTCGCCGGAAAAGATTACGCCGGGGTGTCGCAGATGTGCTTGTATTACATCGGAGGCATTCTGAAGCATGCGCCCGCGCTCGCGGCCTTTACCAACCCGACGACGAATTCGTACAAACGAATCACGCCGGGGTTTGAAGCTCCGGTGTTGTTGGCCTATTCCAGCCGAAATCGGTCAGCGGGGATCCGTATCCCCATGTATTCACCGAGCCCCAAAGCCAAACGGATCGAAGTACGGTTTCCCGATCCCGCCTGCAATCCCTATTTAGCCTTCGCCGCGATGCTTATGGCCGGACTGGATGGCATCCAAAACAAGATCAATCCCGGCGAGCCCGCGGAAAAAGATCTGTATGAT
>DASUMN010000280.1:0-6353 GCA_036277675.1 Nitrospira sp.
CATGCAAAGTTGGGGGTATGCCATCGACAATCCCTACTATGCCGTGACGGGGCCCACGGGGACATTCACCATCGGGGAGCTTCCGGCCGGCACCTATCACATTAAAGCCTGGCACCCCATCCTGGGTGTCCAGGAACGGGACGTGACGGTCAAGTCGAACGAGACCGCCAGGCTCGACGTGCTCTTCGAAGCAAAGTGACAAGGGAATGATGTCGGTAACCCGTCTCATTGTGTTTACGCTGTTCCTCGGTGCGCTCTCGATCGGAACGGCCGCTGCAGGATCGCCCAAGGCGATCCAGGAGCAGGGCCAGGCGATGGTGCGGGACGCAGAAGAAATGGTCGCGCATGGCGGCATGGGCGACGCGAAGGCCATTGTGCATCACTGCGCCGAAGTGGCCAAGCAGGCCCAAGCTATTCTGAAGGCCTTGCCGCCGGTCGATGAACATGGCAAGGAAGCCGCGCCACACTTGCAGGATGCTATCAAGCATTGCAAGCGGGTGGCGGAGATGGGAGACAAGGTCGATCCCGGCGCCAGCCTGAATCCCGCCGTCAAAGCCCGCGCCGCCGCGCGGGAAGCGATGAAACATCTTGCCGCCATGAAAGACGGCGGAGCGTAGCAGGCGTGGCTCGTATCTCGTGAAGCACATTTCGTTTCGGAAGAATCGATGTGATGAGAGCTGACGGCGTAGCGTCGCTGACGAGATACGTAATACTGTTTATGGTGTCCCCGGATTCGGGATCAGCGGGCTCACCGCATTCTGATCCCGTCCAGGCTGATAGGATTTCAGCATCTTCATGACCGACCGCATCAGGCGGGCATCTTCCGCGAGCGGTACCTTGACCCGTACTCCACGTCCTTCGTTGCGGCCGAGCGACATGATGTGGTGCTCGATCATCTCGCCCTGTTTCTCATCCAGGTAGGTGAAGGTCAGTTGCTTCGCCGGGAATCCGGCCAGCGAGAGGTCCTGATCCGCTTTCCATGTCACCACAATCGATTTCTTGCCGTAGAGTTCCGTCATGATGCGGCGGTGGGCCGAAACGAATTCATCGAGGGTCTGCCGGCCGTCCTGGCTCTTCCCCGTCACGATATTCATGTGGCCGGAGAGCGCGACGAGACTGTGCTCAATCGGCGGGGAGAGCGTGACACCGGCCCCATCCGGCATCGGATTGCCGAGGCGCCAGTCGTCGGGATACCGGACGGAGAATCCGAATCGGGCGTTGGTGTAGAGTTTCCAGCCTCGTTCGTCGGTCTCGGACGAAGCCGACAGCGCCGTGTGGGGGCTCATGGAACACTGCAGTACCAGGGCCAGCAACAGAACCATCTGGATCATTCACGCCCCCACAGATTCATGACTACCGATGCGCGTCCTGCGTCACCGGTGATTGTCCTGTACGGATCTGGCACAACGGAATCCAATCGTCGCGGCACGTCGATCCGGTGACGCTCCGCCTCTGGTGGCCGTCCGCAGCAGCACGGGCTCACTCTTCCACGATCCCCCTCGCACGACTTTGTACCGGCCGGTTGCGGGCCCGTGAGGATCGCGGTCCGGCATCGTCGCATAATAATCGATCCCGAACCAGTCATTGACCCACTCGGCGGCATTTCCCGCCATATGATGGAGGCCATAGGGGCTGCGGCCCTCCTCGCCGCGCTCGACGAAGGCGACAATGGGGATCTCGTGGACGTGATATTGCCCGAACTTTGCGAGTTCCGGCGCGGGCGGTTGCTGCCCCCAAGGAAAGAGATTGCCGCGTTCTCCCCGCGCGGCCTTCTCCCACTCCGCTTCGGTTGGCAACCGTTTCCCCTGTGCCAGGCAAAACGCAGAAGCCTCCGCCCAGGTGACGTAGAGTGCCGGCCAGCGGGCCAGGGTCTCCGGCCGCACCGCATGGACAACCGTCATGTGCTCGATCAATTTCCGCACGTCATCCGGGATCGAATGTCGTTGCCCCTGGAGCCACGAGAGATACTCTCCCAGACTGACTTCGTCGCGGTCGATCTCGAATCGGCCAAGCACGACGCGGCGCTGTGGCTGCTCGGTGTCGTCATATTGCGTCGCCATGCTGAAGGATCCGTCGCTCGTGCGGGCTGTACCCATGAGAAAGGGACCTTCGGCGACGCCCACCATCGGGGAACTCCGGGCCAGCGCTGCAATCTGTTCAACCGGGCTCGATTCAGGCGGAGATGCGGCGGTGACAGGAGTCAGCCCTGAACCCATATACGAGTCAAGGATCACGGCGAGCAGGAGCGGACACAGGGTGTTGCGGGTTCGGTGCGGCATGACTTTCTGTACCTACCTTGCAGGCTAAGAGTCAATGGCCGCGGAGACGCGTCATCAGCCGGGGGATAGTTTGTTCCGCAAGATCAATTCAGTATGATGGCGAGCGATGTATCACCTCTTTGTCTCGCTCCATATCATGGCCGCCGTGGTCTGGGTCGGAGGGATGCTGTTTCTGTCCCTCGTCTTGGCTCCATTAGCCCGAAGCCGGAAAGCCGCGCCGGAATTCATGGCGTTGTTCCGATCCGCTGCGCTGCGATTTCGAGTCGTCGCATGGGCGGCCATCGGGGTGTTGCTCCTGACCGGCCCCATGTTGCTGTCCCAACGGGGAATGGCTCTTACGGTACCTTCATCATGGCCGCACATCGTCCGACTGAAACTTGCATTGGTTGGCGTGCTGCTCGTGCTCACGGTCTTGCATGACCTCGTCTTGGGGCCACGGATCAGTCCCGCCGTGGCAATCCCGGAATCATCACGCACGGCCTGGGAACATGTCGTCGTGCGGACGGCCCGCTGGTTGCCGCGGGTCTCCCTTCTCCTTGCGCTGGCCGTGGTTGTTGCGGCGGCGGTGCTCGCGAGGAATTAAACAGACCCAATTATGGACCAACCTGGTGCGCGGCGATCTCGGCACGGTGCAATCGCAATCCTGCTCCTGGCCTTGTCGTATCCTGTCGCGGCGCAGATGTCCTACGCCGCAGAGCCGGATGCGCTGGTCACGAGCGACGTGGTCGTGACGGCGACCAGAGTGCCGACGGCGCCATCGCGCCTCTCCGCCGCCGCGACGGTGTTGACGCAAGACGACATGCGCCGCACTCCGTTTCAGAACGGCACGCAGGTCGACGATCTCTTGCGCTACATACCGGCCGTCCAGCCAAGTCTCCTCAGCAGCCGCTACAACCACCCGACCGCTCAATTCGTCGGCATCCGCGGATTGGGAACCAGGCGCGCGCTCGTGCTGTTAGACGGGGTGCCGTTGAACGACGGCTTCGGCGGATGGATCAACTGGGGACTGGTCCCTGACCGGATCGAACGGATCGAGATCATTCCCGGAGGAGGGTCGAGCCTCTACGGCACCTGGGCCATGGGCGGGATCATCCATCTCATCTCGCAGGCCGGCCGGCCAAAGAACGGAGCGAGCGTTGAACTGAACGGCGGATCGTTCGAGAGCCACCTCCAATCCGTTCGTGCGCAGTATGGGAACGATCGGACCGGGTGGACCCTCGGGTATCGCCATTTCGATACGGCGGGGTTTCTTACGGTTCCGTCCTACCAACGGGGTCCGGCGGATACGCCCGTGGGGTCGGAGCACCATCAGTTCACCGGCAAGGTCTCACATCAGTTGACGTCGCACACCACCGTCTCCCTCTCAGGTGCCTACTACATGGAAGACCGCTCGTTCGGCACGTCTTTCAGCCGAGGCAGCCGCACGATCGGGACTACGTCGCTGAGCCTGAAGGGAGACCAGGGCTTCGGAGGGGTCTGGGAGGCGACAGCCTTCGCGCAATGGCAAACGTTCCGTAACGAAGTCGGCGTGGTCCTGCCCTCGCCGTTCGTCCGCCGATTCGACCAACCGGATCGGCTGCAAACGATTCCCTCGAACGATGTCGGCGGTATGGCGCAATGGACGGCGCCGCTCTTTTCGTTCTCGCGAGTCGTGATCGGCGGCGATGCCCGCGCAATTCTCGCGCAATCGGAAGACCTGCGCGTGACGTCTCAGACACGAGTGGTGACGCAGGGCAAGCAAGTCGGGATGGGCGCGTTCGGCGAGTGGATCGCGGAACCCTTCGGCGCCCTGGTTTTTACGGCTGGTGCGAGATGGGATTGGTGGAAAAGCTTCGATGGCGTGCGTGTGCCGGCATCGGGGCCGAGCACTTCGGCTCAGGACAACGTCGCCAGCATCATCAATCCGAAAGTCAGCCTGTCATATCGGCTCCATGACCGGGTACGGATCGGCGCGTCGGTCTATCAGGCGTTCCGGGCGCCGACGCTGAATGAGTTGTACCGGGACTTCAGCGCTTCCGGATTTACCTTTCTGAGCAACGACCGTCTGGAACCGGAGCGGCTGACCGGAGGCGACGTGAAGGTCGAGGTGGAACTGCTGGAAGACGGCTTACTCAGCGTCCGTGCCACCGGGCATTACGACGAGATCAAAGACCAGATCCTCTTTGTGACGCAAGGGCCGACGTCCGTCCAGAGGCAAAACATCGGGAAAGGCCGATCGGCCGGCGCCGACATCGAATTGCGGAGCCGGTTGGACGATCTGGCGTACCTCACGGCAGGATACTCGTTCACGGATTCGATCATCACACGTTTTCCCGGCGATCCGTCACGTGAGGGCTTGCACATTCCCAACGTCTCTCGGCATCAAGTGACGGCCGCACTGACCGTCGGTCGGCCGACGGTCGCCCAGCTGACGCTGCAGGCACGGTACCTCTCTCGGCAGTTTGCGGATGATCTGAATAGCCAACCGATCGCGGATTTTATCGTGCTGGACCTGTCACTGCGGAAACGGATCGCTCCCTGGGCGGAACTCTATCTCACCGGCGAGAATCTGACCGACCGCCGCTACGTCGCCGTCCAAACGGGAAGTCTCAAAACGCTCGGACAACCTTTGCTGATCCTATGCGGCCTTCGGCTCGACTTCTAGCAGGATGCTCCGGAGCCTACAGTTACGGGGTCTTTGCGCAGCGAAACCCGTAGCCGAACTGCCGACCCGATGGATCGGCATTGAAACGGAACGAAGAACGCAAAAACTCCTGAACATAAAGCCAGTTCCCGCCCCGCACGACTTTAGACTTACCTGTTGCCGGTCCTTGAGGATTTTTCATCGGGCTCTTCTTGTAATAGTCATGGTCATACCAGTCGTTGACCCATTCCCAGGCATTTCCGGCCATGTCATAGATGCCATACGGACTCTTGCCCATTTCGAACATCCCCACAGGAACTAACGCCATATGATACGCCCATTCCTTTTTGCCGAAATTTGCGTGGAGCCTGGTGGGGGCCTCGTTGCCCCATGGATAGAGGCGGCCATCCGTCCCCCGCGCCGCTTTTTCCCACTCCGCCTCGGTCGGCAGACGCTTGCCGGCCCATTTGCAGTACGTGGCTGCATCCGACCAGCTGACGTTCACGACCGGACGTTTCTGATGGCGGGGTTGGTTCATCACGTCCCATTCCGGTGGCGCCTCCGTTCCCGTCGCCTCCAGATACTTGCCATACTGCCCCACCGTTACGTGGTACTTGTCCATATAGAAAGCGTCAACGTAGACGCGATGCACGGGCTGTTCGTCAGCTTTCAGGGTGCTCCCCATCGTGAATTCCCCGGCCGATACCAGCGCCATTGGTATGTCGCGGGAATCGGTCTGGAACGCCTCTCTTGCTGACCCATCTGGTTTCAGACTATCCGGCGAGCCGGTCGAACGTCGCCCGGGGATTTTCGCTTCCAACTGTTGATAGACGGCCTGTTGCTCATTGTTGAGGCCCAACTCTTTGGCGCCGTCCAGGGCCTCCTCCGCCTGTTTCATCTTGTCGGGCTGAGTCTGCCCACCGGCAATCATACCCTTCGCTTTGTCCAGCAACCGCCACGCAGTCACTTCCTCCAGCGACTGCCACACCTTCATTTTGCTTAACCGTGGTTCTCGCTTCCCCCTGACCCTGGATTTCGCATCCAGATGTAACGCGGTCTCGTAATGTTCTTCCGCGCAGTCCCAGGCCGCTAATTCTCGACAGGCCTCAGCCAGGTTGAAATGAGCCTGCACATTAGACGAATTCTTGACGAGCCCTGCCTCCAACGTCGCGCGCGCTTCGGCATATTGTTTGTGCTTTAAAAGACTCTCTCCTGTGGCGAAGTCCTGCTCGCCAGCGTCGGCTGCCAGCGCCATGGAGTTTGCGGTCAAGTTCAAACATATGACAACACTCAGGACCCCAAGCGTCTGCCTCATAAACGCTTCCCTCTCACTGGTGACTGCCCGATGGCGGTGGCTCTTGCCTCCCGATTAAAGAGCACCGCCGGTCGTCGTGAACACAGGCTTCATGGTCGCCAACATAACATAACGTCGCCTCAGCATAAATAGACCT
>DASUMN010000281.1:0-2724 GCA_036277675.1 Nitrospira sp.
GACGTTGGGCTGGTGCGGGTTGTTCGGAGCCGGGGGCGGGGTGGCGGCGCAGATTGTCAGCCGGATGTCGAATCTGGCGGACGTGATCTGGAACAACGCGCCCAAGAGCATCCTGGATCCGTTCCCCAGCCAGGTCAATCCCAACGCGAAGTCCGGATACTAAGTGTAGCGCGACAACGGGTAAGGAAGAGCAGGAGAGGGGCTGCGTCGGACACGGCGCAGCCCCTTCGTTTTTTCGGCGAAGGATGAACTGCTCATTCATATTTCAGCAACATACAGCCATCTCCTGCCCAGTTCTAGCGCGAATGTGTTAACCCGAATGGGGAATGGGCAATCAGGTATCGGCACCCTACACTTGCCACAGGGATTGCGTAACTAGGGAGGGCCGAATGGATTTGGATCGGGAGAAGCGATGGAAAGTCCGATATCCGGTTCAGCTGTTCACTGAGGACTTGATCGTTGAAGGCCGGACAGTGGACATCTCACTCCATGGTTTACGAGTTGCTACGGAAAGCTCTATCAAGCGAGGGGCGCATGTCGTTGTTCGAGTTTTGATGCCGGAAGGGGGATGCCCCATCGACGGTGTGCTGTATACGGTCCGATGGATGGATAAGGGAAGGATTGGCCTCGAAGCGAGTGAGATTTCAACTGCGGAACAAAGGCGCCTCCAAGGCCGGCTGACCTCTCTCGGGCTAGGTCAGGAACCGGTCGCAAAGTCCGCGAGCCCCTGTATGACAATTGATCAACCGATTACGAGCATTGCTGGCACTGTGGCAATACTCTGGCAGCTCTTCTTCCCCGGGCATCACGTGGCCAGCGTTTCTAACCGGAATCCCCACTCTCTTCAGCGGTCGAAGCCATAACACTACCCTCCGTTCTCTCACGCTACCGACACGAAAGGGTTTCTGTGTCTACGAGTGCAAAGAGCGTGAGAAAGAATGCCCAGCTAACAGGGCATTCCTCACTAGAGAATCGGCTATAAACTGTTGAAGAGCGAAGAGAAAGGACTTGGTTGCGGGGAGAGGATTTGAACCTCTGACCTTTGGGTTATGAGCCCAACGAGCTACCAGGCTGCTCCACCCCGCGGGCGGAGACTAACAAAGCGTGGAACGGCAAGTCAAGCCGACGGAATGACATTGGGATGTGATGACATCCGGCGTTGCATTCGTGCGCGCGCAGTGTTAAAGCGGTCCCATGCGCATCGTCTTCATGGGCACACCGGAATTTGCCGTACCGTCGCTTGAAGCGTTGCTTGCGTCGGAGGATCAGATCGTCGGGGTGGTCACGCAGCCGGATCGTCCCAAAGGCCGAGGGCATGAACTTGCGCCGCCGCCGATCAAGCTCATCGCCCAGCGAAGCGGCATTCCGTTTCTCCAACCGTTAAAGATCAGAACCGCGGAGTTTTTGGAGTCATTGGCCGCCTGGAAGCCAGACTTGATTGCGGTGACGGCGTTCGGCCGTATCCTTCATGCGCCGATCCTAAATCTGCCTTCGATGGGTTGTGTAAACGTGCATGGCTCTTTGCTGCCGAAATATCGAGGCGCCGCGCCCGTTCAATGGGCGGTGATCAACGGCGAAACAGAAACCGGCATTACGACGATGCTGATGGACGAGGGAATGGACACGGGTGCCATGCTGTTGCAAGAACGGATTCCAATATTACCGGAAGATACGGCTGGGACTGTGGTGCCTCGTCTGGCGGAACTCGGCGGACGATTGCTGGTCGAAACGATCAGACAGCTCAAGGCCGGCGCAATGACGCCCCGCGCTCAGGATTCTACTCAGGCCACAATGGCTCCCCTCTTGAAAAAAGAGGATGGCGTCATTGATTGGACCGGGAGCGCCCAGTCGATCATCAATCGCATCCGGGGCATGTCTCCCTGGCCCGGAGCCTACACCTTTCATGGCCAGGAGCGGTGGAACATTTGGAAGGCCGTGGCTGTTCCTGAACCGGCTCAGGCTCAGCCTGGAACATTGGTGACCGTGACCAAACAGTCAATACGAGTGGCGACCGGCAACGGCGTGTTGGAGATTCTCGAAATTCAGACGGCCAATTCCAAGCGTATGCCCGTCGGGCAATTTCTCGCCGGTCATCGAATCGATTCCGGCGTAAGGCTGGGAACCGCCACCGTCTGATTCTTCAGTTGTGCGTCAAGGAACTGATCCTATGCCGTCCGGGCCTTCTTCCTCTGATGCTCCCAGGTCATCCGCGCGGGCAGTGGCCCTGTCAGTGCTCCTTGCCTGCCAGTCAGAGAACACGACGCTGGATGATGAGCTGGAAACACGCGCCGCCGAATTCAGTTTAGACTCCCGAGACCGCGCCCTGGCGATGGAACTGGCCTATGGCGTGCTTCGACGGCTAGAGTTCATCGATTGGCGGCTGGCGCCGGTTCTAAATAAACCCCTTCCGCGGCTCCCAACAGTGGTTCAATTGCTATTACGCCTCGGGGCCTATCAAATTCTTTTCCTGGATCGCATCCCTGCTTCGGCGGCCGTGAACGAGTCCGTCCGCTTGGCAAAGTTCTATACAGGGAAACTGCGCCGGGATTGGAGCGGGTTCGTCAATGCGGTGCTGCGCAATCTCATCCGCACGCCTGAACCTGCGTTGCCTGATTCGACGGCCTCTCCCGGTTTAGCGCTATCCGTCCGCCACGCCATCCCCTTGTGGCTCTGTCAGCGGTGGATCGATCAGTTGGGGTTTGAGCAGGCTGAAGCCGCCTGTCG
>DASUMN010000282.1:0-6514 GCA_036277675.1 Nitrospira sp.
GACGGAATTAACGTCAATGGAACAGCATTGCTTTTCATATACTCGACCGGCGCGCAGCAAGAGCCGTCCGGCAACGGATCGGATGACGCCAGTCGCACAATGACGTCACCCGCCTGTGCGTTGGCTGGGACTTCCACCTCAATCTGATCGTCCTTCCAACGTTTGGGACGGGTGACGATTCCCCCGATCACAACATCATTGACCCCAAACATCGTGTTTGGGTCACGCGCACCAGCCGTCGTGCCAAAATGTTTACCCGTAATGCGAAGCACCGCGCCACGCTCAACCTCCGCCGGTGTGAGGGCATCGATCTGAGGCGTCACGATCGTCACGGAACCGGCCCGTATCTTCTTTTTGCCCACGAGGATTTCCACTGGCCCCGTGGTGGCCTTGAAAGGCACCTTGATTTCAATCAGATCCGGATCCCACCGTTGGATCAACGCGGCGACACCACTTACCGTCACTTTGTTGGTGTGGACCGACTGGAACGTCCCGAATCCTGTTCCGCTCAGCGACAACGTGGCTCCGGGTGACAACGATGCGGCGGATAATTCGATCGCGTGGGGTCTTGCTTGAGCCTGAAGCGCGAGACCGGCCAAGAAGATGACGCACGACACCGCAATCCCTACTGTCTTCATAACATCCTTTCTGAAAGGCATCGAACCACCGGCACACGTCCGTTCGTCGCGATGCAGGCCTCTGCCAGTGACCCGTTCGGACTATAACAATCGAATTTTTCGAGAGTCAAGGCACAAGAGCCTGTTGATTCACGAGGATTCACCGACTCATGGGGAGGAAGAGAACGGCCGAAAGACGGGCGTCACCCCACCTGCACGATCAACTCGATTTCCACGGGCGCCCGGCGGGGGAGCTCGGCGGCGCCGACAGCGACACGCGCGTGCCGGCCGGCCTCACCGAAAATCTGCACGAAAAGATCAGACGCGCCGTTTAAGACCTGCGGCTGGTCGGTGACACCAGGCGCCGATGCGATATGCCCGACCATTTTTACAATCCGTTTCACGCAATCCAGCGAACCTACCTCAGATTTCACGATTGCCAACGCATTCAGCGCCGCCGTCCTTGCTGCTTCAACTCCTTGTTCGGCAGACAGATCGCCTCCGAGTTTGCCGGTCACGATGAGCTGCCCATCGCGAGAGGGCAGGACGCCGGAGAGGAACAGCAGGTCGCCGACGCGCACCACCGGCACATAATTCGCCACAGGCTTGGGAGCCGCCGGAAGCGTGAGACCGAGTTGTTCGATGCGGGTTTCGTACGACATCGTTCATCCAAGCCGAAGCGCATCTCCAAAACTCTCCCCGACCGGCAAGCGCTCGGCGCGAAGCGCTTCGACTACGGTTTGCCCCAGGTCGGCAGCGCTGTACCGCGTTCCCAAATCAACCCCTTGCGCCAGATTCGGTCCGGTCACGAGGAGCGGAACATATTCCCGCGTCGGCAATTTGTCCGGCTTGGAGAGATCACGCCCATGATCGCCCGTCAGCATGACAAGGTCCCCGGCGCGCAATTTATCGATAAGCGCCGGCAATCGGCGATCGAACTCTTGCAGTGCGGACGCGGCCTGTGCGGGATGTTCTGAAAACAAATCCAGACTGGCATAGAGAAGACCTCTCGGCACCTTGTTCAGCATGCCGACGGTTTCGTCGAAGGCGGCAATGGCTGACCCCACCGGAAACGCGCGCGTGAAGCCTCGTCCGCTGAACAAATCAGCGACCTTCCCGATCCCCATCGTAATTTGGCCGGATCGGCTGAGAACATCCAACATCGTCACGGAGGGCGGCTCCACCACGAAATCCTTCCTGCCAGCATGGCCACGAAGTGAATCCGGCGCTCCGGAGACAGGCTGTGCAACGATGCGAATGAGCACCTCTCCCTTCTTCGCTTCCCTCCAGGCGTCACGGCACCGTTGGTGCAGGAGGGGTGCCGTCATCACCGAGTCATGCGCGGCGACATAACAGGTCGTCCCGCCGTCGGTCCATACGATAGGGGCTCCGCTTGAGACATGCTCCGATCCATATTCGCGCAACATTGATTCCATGGAGGCGACACGGTGGCCGATAACCTTTCGTCCCAATGCCTGCTCGATGATGTCAACAACGTGGCCTGGAATGCCCGTCCGATATGCCGCCTCGCGGTGAGGGGCGACGACTCCGTTCATTTCCCAATAACCCGACACGGAATCGTTCCCGCGCGAGGTGAATCCGAGCCGGCCAAAACATCCGGTGACTTGCTCCATTGGGCGAACACCGGGGATCTGTGCAACGTGCCCCAGCCCCAGCATTTCCAAATTGGGAAGGTCCAACCCGCCGACGGCGTCGGCCAGATGCGCGAGTGAATGGGCATCCGTATCGCCATAGTCCGCCGCATCCGGCAACGGACCAACGCCGAATCCATCGATGACGAACACAAACACGCGATTGATCATGGGTGTGCTATCGCCCTCCCTGTGAAACCGTCCATTCGCCGAGGATCTTCAGGCTCGCGCTTGTGCCGATTCGATCGGCGCCCGCCTCCAGCATTGCGAGCGCCGTCTTCCAATCTCTGATCCCTCCGGACGCTTTGACTTTCGCACGCCCGGCAACCGCAGCTTTCATCAGCCGCACGTCATCCGCCGTCGCGCCGGCGGCGCCGAATCCGGTCGACGTCTTCACATAATCCGCGCCCGCCTCCACGACGAGCCGGCAAGCCGTCAGCTTTTCCTGCTGTGTCAGATAGCATGTTTCGAGAATAACTTTATGTTCAACGGATGGCGTCGCGCGCACGACCTCTGCAATATCGTGCCGTACCAGGTCATGGTCGCCGGACTTCAATCGGCTGACGTTGATGACCATGTCCAACACCTGAGCGCCCCTGGCGACCGCCTCGACCGCTTCGGCGACTTTGGTCTTCGTTGTATGGCCGCCCAAAGGAAACCCGATCGGAATCCCCACTCGAACGGCCGTGCCGGCAACCGCCTCCACGGCTTCATCCACATAACTTGGCGGAACAAAAATCACCGTGAAGCCGTGTTGTGTGGCTTCTTGGCACAATCGGAGGACATCCGCTTTGGTGGCGTCCGGTTTGAGCACTGTGTGATCGATAAGGCCCGGCAGATTCCACTCCGACATACTGAAGACACTCCTTTTCATCCGGCAAGACGGCCGGTCGCAGGAACGATTAACGTCTGAGAATGGTTCCCGCGCCGGAACGGCCGTTTCTGATATTTCTCCACCGCTTTGTTGTGTTCGATCAGCGTCGCGGAGAACTGATGTGTCCCGTCGTTCTTTGAGACGAAATACAAGTCCCGTGTCGCCGTCGGATAAAGCGCGGCGCGAATCGATTGCGCGCCTGGACTCGCAATCGGACCGGGCGGCAAACCCGCCCATCGATAGGTATTGTAGGGGCTCGAATGCGAGAGGTCCTTCTTATGCAGATTGCCATCGAAGTTCGGCAGGCCATAGATAACGGTCGGATCGCTCTGCAGGGGAATCTTTTTCTTCAGCCGGTTATGAAATACGGACGCAATATGAGGGCGCTCATCCCCCGAGCCGGTTTCTTTCTCGATCACCGACGCCAATGTCAGCACCTGATGCATCGTCAAGTTCAACTCCTTGGCCCGTGCCTGCCATTCAGCCGTCACGACGTGGCCGAGTTGATCGACCATCGTTTTAAGGACGACCTTTGCGGCAGTGGGACGTGGGAATCGGTAGGTGTCCGGGTAGAGATACCCCTCCAAACTGTCGGCCGAAATTCCCAGGGTCTTCATGAAAGATTTGTCGTGGGCCAGCCTGGCAAACTCCACCTTATCGGTGATCCGCTGATCGGCGAATGCTTCTGCGATTTGGCCGATCGTATACCCCTCCGGAATCGTCACGTCATGCAGGACGACACGGCCGGCCACCAGTTTGGAGAGAATGTCAGCCGGAGGCATGGCCGCATGCAGTTCATATTCGCCGGGATGGATCTTGCGCTCAGCGTCCTGCGATTTCCCCAACCACAAGAAGGCGGAGCGGCTCCTGATGACCTGTTCTTCTTCAAGCATGGCGGCTACCTGCTGAAACGCGGCGCCTTCCGGTATCACCACGATTTTGGAGGGAGGATGCTCGGCTTCGGTGGACAGCGGCGCTTCAGCCCATCGAATCGTCTGATACCAGGCCAGACCGCCGGCCACGACGACGACCAGTATGATGAGCACGATACGTAGTTTCATGCGGAGGCTCGTCGATGGCACTGAATTCTGCGTGCGTGTCTGCCTCTCGATCGGCACCGTTGCCCGAATCGCGAGACGAGTCCGGTGTCTGTGCCGCCAAGTAACTTTGGAGCAGAATGGCGGCGGCAATCCGATCCACCACGCCCTTGCGTTTCTTCCGGCTGACGTCGGCGGCGATCAGCAGATCTTCCGCCGCTTTGGTCGTCATCCGTTCATCCCACAGGACGAGCGGCACCGGCAAACCCGCTTCGAGTTTTGTCGCAAACTCGCGCATCGCCTCAACAGCCGGCCCTTGGCGACCATCCAGTTGAAGGGGCAACCCCAGGACTACTTGAGCAACCTCGTTCGATCGAACCAAGGCCACAATATGGGCGATGTCCCGATCGAGCGTCCGCCGGTCGAATGTTTCAAGCGGCTGTGCGGTCCAGCCCAATTCATCGCTGAGCGCGACGCCGATCCGCTTGGTGCCGTAATCGAGCGCGAGAATCCGACTAGCCATGATTTTACCGCTGGAGGGTGCCTTCGACCAGGCTAAAAACTTTTTCCAACGCCGCGTCGAGTTTGTCCGCGTCCTTGCCGCCGGCCTGGGCCATCTCCGGCCGACCGCCGCCGGTCCCTCCCACCTCGGCCGCCATGCTCTTGATGAGATCGCCGGCCTTCAGCCGGCCCGTCAAGTCTTTCGTAACCACAACCAGCAACGACACCTTGCCGTCTCCGGTCACCGCACCCAGGGCAACGACGCCGCTCTTCAGCTTATCCCGAAGCTGATCCGCCAGGGCCCGCATGGCGTTCGCATCGAGTCCATCGGTCCGTTGCACATGAACCGGCACGCCGGCAATCGTCCGGGCGGTCGAGGCAGCCGACGTCCCGCTTGCCATTTTCAATTTCAACTCTTCCAGTTCCCGTTCCTTGTCTTTCAGCTGGGTCATCAGCTTGCGGGTTTTGGCCACCAACTCCGATTGTCCCGTCTTGAGCAAATCCGACAGCTCGCGAACATCGGTTTCCAGCTTCTTCATGAGCGCATAGGCACCGCTGCCGGTCTGCGCTTCAATCCGTCGCACCCCGGCGGCCACCCCTCCCTCGGACACAATGCGGAAGAGTCCAATCTCGCCGGTCTGCCGGCAATGGGTACCGCCACAGAGCTCCTTGCTGAAGGACTCGACACTAACTACCCGCACCTGTTCCCCGTACTTATCGCCGAAGAACGCCAGGGCACCTTTCGCCACCGCATCCTGAATGCTCATCACATCGGTGCGCACTGTTTCGTTCTTGCGGATTTCCCCGTTCACCGTTGATTCGATGTCGTCGATGTCGCGGGACGAGAGCGGCCGGAAATGGGCAAAGTCGAACCGGAGACGGTTCGGACCGACCAGCGATCCATACTGTTTCACGTGCGGGCCCAGCAAGTCGCGCAACGCCGCATGCACCAGATGCGTCGCCGTATGGTTCCGGGCTGCATCCCGGCGCAAGGAGGCGTTCACCGTCAGGTGGAGTTGCTCCCCTTCTCGAATACGCCCTTGGCGGACAGTTCCCTTGTGCAGAATAAGCGTCGGCGCCGGCCTGGTCGTTTCTTTGATATCGACCACCCCTTCAGGGCCCACCAATGTTCCTTGATCTCCTACCTGCCCGCCGCCTTCCGCATAAAAAGGGGTGCCTTCCAGTACCAGTTCGACCGTGTCCCCTTCCACCGCTTCTTTGACCAATTGCTCGCCTATAAGAATCGCGCGCAACAGGCTGTCGTGTTCCAATTGCTCATAGCCGACGAAGGCCGTGATACCAATTCGCTTGGCCAACTCCGCCACCGCCGGCCTGGCTGTTTCTTGTTCGAACCCACCGGTCTTCCGTGCGCGATTCCGCTGTTCTTCAATCGCCGCATTGAATCCAGACTCATCGACCGTCATGTCCTGTTCCCGGCAGGCCTCGGTGATCAAGTCCATGGGAAAGCCGTACGTATCGTAGAGTTTGAAGACGTCGCTCCCCCCCAAAACTTTTCGGCCGGCTGCTCTGGTTTTTTCGATCAGTTCATTCAAAATCGGCAAGCCTTGATCGAGCGTCGCGATGAACCGTTCTTCTTCTCCCTTCGTTGCCTCAGAGACCGTACCAGCCGCCATACGCACTTCCGGGTAGGCGCCGCTCATCTGTTCCACGACCGTGGTACTGAGCTCGTGCAGAAATGGTTCTACGATGCCAAGCAGCCGGCCGTGACGCGCGGCACGGCGGAGAATGCGCCGGAGCACATACCCGCGTCCTTCATTCGACGGCAACACACCATCGGTCATCAAGAACGTGATCGCGCGCAAATGGTCGGCG
>DASUMN010000283.1:0-6425 GCA_036277675.1 Nitrospira sp.
GCCCGGTAGAACTTGTCGAAAATTCGGGTTTCCTCACCGAGCGGGACTCCGGGACCTCGATCTGCCACCTCGACAATCACGTCTCGATTGCTTGTCGAGGCTGACAGATCGATCACACTGCCGGCAGGGGCATACTTCAGGGCATTGTCGACAAGATTGATCACCACCTGTTCCAGCAGCACGCCATCGACTAGCACGAGGGGAAGATCGGCAGGAAATGCCGTATTGACGGTATGATCGCGTAGCCGTCCCTCCAGTCTCGCGAGAGCAGCTCCCACCACTTCATCCAGCGGGTGCCATTCCTTGTTGAGCTGCACGGCTCCCGCTTCAAGCCGCATCATATCAAGGAGGTTCTTGAGCAATCGATCCAGTCGGTCGGCCTCGCGATAGATGGATCGCGCAAGATCCTGCCGTTCGGCGGCGGTGAGCCCTCCTTGCCCTTCCACCAGACTGCTGGCTGCCCCGGTGATGGAAGCGAGCGGTGTGCGCAGGTCGTGAGAAACCGAACTGAGAATGGCATTCCGCATGCGCTCAGTTTCTGCTCGCACGTGCGCCTGCTGAGCTTCATCGGATAAACGAGTCCTTTCAAGCGCCAATGCCACCTGATTGACGAGAGACTCCAGCAAATGCAGCTGGTCGGGGCCCAGCAGGAGCGCCGCGTCCTTGGGGCGGAGAGCGATGACTCCGATCGGTCCAGTTGAACACACTAACGGCAAATACAGCGCGCTGGCTCCCGGAAGCGTATCGGTCCCGAGGCCAGCCCGCTCGTTATGGTCGTACACCCATTGGGCCACACCCGACTCTTTTGGGTCCAATTCAAAAAACAGGAGTTCCCCACGTTGTAGCTGCACCCGCTTGTCGGCATCCGCCAGAAAAATGGCGACCTGGCTGTCAAACACATCGCGAAGATGTTTCGCCGCGAGCTGGGCCAGCATGCCGGTCCCCCGATGGGTGGCGAGATCCCGGCTCATCGTATACAGCACGCCGGTGCGTCGTTCCCGATAACGTGCCAGTTCTGCTTGCTGGTTGAGACGCACGGCGAGATTACTGATGACCAGAGCCACCACCAGCATGACACCGAAGGTCAACAGGTATTGAATGTCGGAGACGGCAAAAGAGAAGTAGGGAGGCACGAAGAAGAAGTCGAATGCCGCCACGCTCAAGATGGAAGCCAGTACCGACGGGCCGCGACCCCAACGAATCGCGATGCCAATCACAGCGATGAGATACATCATGATCAGATTCGCAGCCGCGAAGTAGGGGAGCATCAGCCAGGCAAGCGCCGTCGCGCTCAGCACCCCGAATACGGCATAGACGTAATCCCGGACACCGCTGGTTCTTCGGAGACTTCGGCGCAGAAGCGGCTGCCCTTCGCCGGCCTCTCCCGTAATGACATAAATATCGATCTCTCCGCTCTGATGAACGAGGTCCGATACGACCGACCCAAACACCCATTCCTTCCACCAAGATCTCACCGGTTTTCCGACAATAATCTTCGTTGCGTTTCGACTCCGCGCGTAACTCAAGAGTTCCTGTGCGACGTGCTCGCCGGAGAGCGTGACGGTTTCAGCCCCTAACTGCTCTGCCAACCGCAAGGTTTGCACGAGTCGATCCCGTTCGGTCTGTGGCAAGCGAAGATGCCGGGGAACTTGCACATAGACCGCCACCCACTTGGCATGAAGGTCGGCGGCCATCTGGCGGGCGGCCCTGATCAAACGCGGGCCGCGCGGCTTCGTGTTCACACACACCATAATGGTCTCCGCGGCTGGCCACGTTTGCACCACCGCATGGTCCCGCCGGTAGATTTCCATTTGCTGATCGACACGCTCGGCCGTGCGGCGCAGGGCGAGTTCCCGAAGCGCGATCAGATTGCCTTTGACAAAAAAATTGTGAATCGCGTGCTGGATCTGCTCCGGGACATAGACCTTGCCGTCTTTGAGCCGTTGAAGCAGGTCGTCCGGGGGAAGGTCGATCAACTCCACGTCATCCGCCCGTTCGAGTACCGAATCTGGAACGGTCTCCCGCACACGCACCCCCGTAATTTGTGCGACCACATCGTTCAGACTTTCCAGGTGCTGCACATTCACGGTGGTGTAGACGGTAATGCCGGCCTTCAATAACTCCTGCACATCCTGCCACCGTTTGGCGTGGCGCATACCCGGCGCGTTGGTGTGCGCGAGTTCGTCGATGAGGACAACAGCAGGGCGGCGAGCGAGCGTCGCGTCGAGGTCGAATTCCTGCAGTACAGTGCCGCGATGGTCGATGGCCCGGCGCGGGATGACCTCGAGCCCCTCGACCAGCGCCTCCGTCTCCGTCCGACCATGCGTCTCGACGACGCCGATGACGACATCGACGCCGTCGCGCCGCTGCTCATGCGCCGCCTCCAACATGGCGTAGGTTTTCCCTACGCCGGGATTGGCGCCGAAAAAGACCTTGAATTTTCCTTGGTGTTGCCGAACTTCCTCAGCCTGAACACGCTGAAGCAGCGCATCGGGATCTGGTCGTTGTTGATTCATGGGAGCAGTTCCCCGTGCAACGTAGTGCTCAAAGTTGAAGACGACTGAGCGAACGGCACTTGAATTCTAGGGGAGGCCCGGAGGAGCGTCAACGGCACGATTGATCGTACAAAGACTGAGCGTGCTTCAACTAACGCCTCTCGTCCAGGGCGAGATTCAGTAGAAGAACATTGACTCGTGGTTCTCCAAGAACGCCGAGCTGTCGGCCCTGTGTGTGTTGGACCACGAGGTCGCGCACAGCGGCCTCATCGAGCCCTCGAATACGAACCACTCTTTTGATTTGGTACTGAGCGGCAGCCGGGCTGATGTGGGGGTCCAGCCCGCTTCCGGAGGCGGTCACCAGATCCACCGGTATGGGCAAGTGGTTGCCCGGATCCGCGGCTCGTAAGGCGGTTATCCTCGCTTTGACCTCATCGATCAAAGCCGGGTTGGTCGGTCCGAGGTTCGACCCGCCCGATGCGGCGGCGTTGTAAGGAAACGGCGCGGTCGCCGACGGCCGGCTCCAGAAATACTCCGGCCTGTCAAAATGCTGTCCGATCAACGTGGACCCCATCACCTTGCCTTCGCGCGTAATCACACTGCCGTTCGCCTGGTCCGGGAAAAACACTTGGGCCAGCCCGGTGACCGTCA
Organism: Nitrospira sp.; assembly: GCA_036277675.1. GTDB lineage: Bacteria > Nitrospirota > Nitrospiria > Nitrospirales > Nitrospiraceae > Nitrospira_D. Next base: position 3,147 of record DASUMN010000283.1, read on the forward strand.
GCGGATAGACGAGGCCGGTCAATACGGTCAGGAGCAGCAGCATGGTCAGGGCTGGTCGTATTTGATCTTTCATAGCTCTCGCCTGTTTCCTCGTGACCTAATCGCTGTCCAGCTAAACGAGATGCAAGGCGACCAGAATCATATCGATCAGCTTGATGCCGACGAACGGCACCACCACGCCGCCCAATCCGTAGATCAGGAGATGGCGCCGTAACAACAATCCGGCGCCGATCGGGCGATAGTGAATTCCTCTTAGGGCAAGCGGTATCAGCGCGATGATGATCAGTGCGTTGAAAATCACCGCGGAGAGGACCGCGCTCTGAGGAGTCGCCAACTGCATCACGTTCAATTCATTGAGCACGGGATAGGTCGTGGCGAAGGCCGCGGGAATGATGGCGAAGTATTTCGCAATATCGTTCGCGATGCTGAATGTCGTGAGTGCGCCACGCGTCATCAGCAACTGTTTGCCGATCTCCACGATTTCGATGAGCTTGGTCGGATTGGAATCCAGATCGACCAGATTCCCGGCCTCCTTGGCTGCTTGCGTTCCCGTATTCATGGCGACCGCGACATCGGCCTGCGCCAGGGCCGGGGCGTCGTTTGTCCCGTCTCCGGTCATGGCCACGAGGCGGCCTTCGGCTTGAAGATCACGGATCAACTTGAGCTTGGCCTCCGGAGTCGCCTGCGCCAAAAAATCATCGACCCCGGCCTCCGCCGCAACGGCGGCCGCCGTCTGGGGATTGTCGCCGGTGATCATGACCGTTTTGATGCCCATCCGGCGCAATTCGCCAAATCGATCCTTAATCCCGCCCTTGACGATGTCCTGCAACGTGATCACCCCGAGCACCTTGGCCTTCTCCGCCACGACAAGCGGCGTTGCGCCTTGCTTGGCGATCGTCTCGACAGTCCGCCGGACAACCTGAGAAAAGTGTCCTCCCTGCGACGTCACATAGGCTTCGATGGCGTCCGCCGAACCCTTGCGGATCTGCCGTCCGTGAAGGTCGACCCCGCTCATCCTCGTCTGGGCCGTAAAAGGAATAAATGTGGCACCCATCTCATGGATGTCTCTGGCACGAAACCCATACTTCTCCTTGGCAAGCACGACGATGCTGCGGCCCTCCGGTGTCTCGTCCGCCAACGACGAAAGTTGGGCGGCGTCGGCCAGCGTCTGCGTGTCTACTCCTTCCGCCGGAAGAAACGCGGTCGCCTGACGGTTGCCCAGCGTGATGGTACCGGTCTTATCAAGCAGCAGGACATCCACATCGCCGGCCGCTTCAACAGCCTTTCCCGACATCGCGATGACGTTGGCCTGCACCATGCGGTCCATGCCGGCAATCCCGATGGCCGAGAGCAGTGCCCCGATGGTCGTCGGAATCAGACACACCAAGAGCGCCACCAGCACCGTGACCGTCACCGGCGTCCCTTGCCCCGTGGCCTGCACGCTGTACAGGGAGAAGGGCAGCAGGGTCACCGTTGCCAAGAGAAAGATGATGGTGAGAGCAGCGAGGAGAATAGTGAGGGCGATTTCATTCGGCGTTTTCTGGCGTTTGGCTCCTTCCACCATGGCGATCATCCGATCCAGGAAGCTTTCTCCTGGACTGGCCGCGACACGAACGATGAGCCAGTCGGACAGAATCTTCGTGCCTCCGGTGACGGCACTGCGGTCGCCGCCGCTTTCTCGAATGACGGGCGCACTCTCGCCGGTAATGGCGCTCTCGTTCACTGACGCGACGCCCTCCACGACTTCGCCGTCGGCCGGAATGAAATCTCCTGCCTCGACGAGAACCACATCTCCTTTCTTGAGCTGATTCGCCGACACCACGCTGAACGTATCGCATCGCTGGTACTGATGGGTCCACACGGCGTAATGCTCGCTGCTGGGATCAACGGCCCCAAGCTTCTTGGCCGTGATCTCTAGGCGCGCGCGCCGGAGCGAATCGGCTTGGGCTTTGCCCCGCCCTTCCGCCATGGCTTCCGCAAAGTTTGCGAACAGGACGGTGAACCAGAGCCAGAGGGCGATGGAGAAAATGAACCAGGTCGGTGCCTCACCTGCTCCAGCCGTTGCCTGCAGCAAGAGCAGCGTCGTTAAGACGCTTCCTACCCACACCACGAGCATGACCGGATTCTTGACTTGATGGCGAGGATTGAGTTTGACGACGGCGTCGCGCCATGCACGGCGAACCAGTGCATCGTCGAACAATGACCGGGATTTGTGAGCTTTTGCCGGGATACTCATCGTGTGTGACTCTCTACTATCACCCCCTCATCATCAACTCCTCAACGATCGGCCCCAAGGCCAGAGCAGGTAGAAACGTGAGCGCTCCGACCATCACCACCACGCCGATCAACAGAACCACGAACAGCGGGGTATGAGTCGGCAAGGTTCCGGGACCGGCTGGCACCAGTTTCTTGCGAGCCAGGGCGCCTGCGAGCGCCAGAATCGGAATAGCCAACCAGAAGCGGGAGACCAACATCGCGAGGCCGCCCGTCAGATTGTAGAATGGCGTATTGGCGTTCAGCCCCGCGAACGCGCTCCCGTTGTTGTTGCCCTGTGACGTATAGGCGTAGAGAACCTCGCTGAACCCACGAGGACCGGGGTTCAAGATCGATGATCGACCGATGTCAGTGCTGACAGCGACGGCCGTAAGGCTTAAAACAATGATGGGCATGATCAGAATCAGCAGCGCGGCCATTTTCATCTCATAGGGCTCGATTTTCTTCCCGAGATATTCAGGCGTCCGTCCCACCATCAGGCCGGCAATGAACACGGCGATGACGGCGAATACGATCATGCCGTACAACCCCGACCCGACTCCGCCGAAGACGACTTCACCGAACTGCATGAGAAACAGCGGCACGAGTCCGCCTAACGGCGTATATGAATCGTGCATCGAGTTTACCGAGCCATTGGATGCAGCCGTCGTCACGGCGGACCACAGGACCGACTGGGTAATGCCGAAGCGCAACTCCTTCCCTTCCATATTTCCCCCGGTCATCCCGGCTTCGACTTGTTGATTGACGCCAATCAGAAGCGGATTGCCGTTTTGTTCCGCCCACAACCCGATGGGAACAAAACAGAGCAAGAGAATGGTCATGGCGGCGAGCAAGACCCAACCTTGACGGGTATCGCCCACCATGAGACCGAACATATGGCACAACGCGGCTGGAATGAGGAGGATTGCCAAAACTTCAAAGAAATTTGACAAGGGTGTCGGGTTCTCAAACGGATGGGCGGAATTGGCGTTGAAAAAACCGCCGCCGTTCGTGCCGAGTTGCTTA
>DASUMN010000284.1:0-9944 GCA_036277675.1 Nitrospira sp.
GTCGAGGGCGACAAACACTCCGATCATGGCGCCTTCCATGATCAGCAGCATGGCCATGAAGTTTCTGACGCCGGTTTCGATGGACCGCCACGAGATCAAGATGCAGAGCGGCATGAGCGCCGTGGTCATGAGCACGAGCGGCAAGCTGATGCCGTCCAGCCCGAGTTTGTATTGAATTTTCGGAGACGAGATCCAAACCGCCGTCTCGACGAACTGCATCTGGCTCGACGAGGGATCGAACCACCACCACAGAGGGATGGAGATCAGCAAGTCTGTGACCGTCACGGCGAGCGCAATCAGCCGCGCGCCGGTGTCTTTCGCCAGATATAAGACAAGCGCGCCTGCCAGCGGGAGGAACACCAAAATGGTGAGCCAGGGCCATGAATTGGTCATTCGTCAACCGTCATTCGTCGAACACAACAGCAGCCGATTTGCCTCATCCATCTTTCTGCCGACAAGGTCCGTTCTTTGCTAAAAAATCAAAAACACTGTCACGATGACGACGATCCCGCAGGCCATGGCCAACGCGTAATGCTGGGTCTGTCCGGTCTGAACCAGTCGCAACAACCATCCGCTCCAAGCGAAGGCGCGAGCGACGCCGTTGACGGCCCCATCGATCACATTCACATCGACGTATTTCCACAGTGCCGACGCCGCAGCAAAGGTCGGCTTCACGAAGGCGACAGCATAACCTTCATCCACATACCACTTGTTCAAGGAGGCGCGATACAGGCTGTTCCACTGTTCAGCCAAGCGGTCGGGGAGGGTGGGATTGAGCACATAGACGTAATAGGCGCCGGCGATGCCGGCAAGTCCCATCAGCGTCGCGGCGACCATGACCCCAATACCGGTCAGACCATGTTCACCCGCATGTTGACTCCCTGTGGAAAAGACGGGTTCCAGGAAGGCGGGAATGCCGAGATAGCCGGTCACCACGCTGAAGACCGCCAGAATCAGGAGCGGAATCGTCATCGTACGCGATGGTTCATGGATATGATGTGCATGCTGAGGATCAACGTGCGAGGGGCCCCAGAATGTCACAAACACTAGTCTGAAACTGTAGAAAGCGGTCAGGAGAGCCGTCACCAGGCCTACGAGCGTCAGGACTTGGCCCAGACTACCCGAGGCCCACGCGGAGACGAGAATCTCATCCTTGCTGAAAAATCCCGCCGTGAGGGGAAAGCCGGCCAGCGCCAGGGAGCCGACCACGAACGTCCAGTACGTAATCGGCAATTTGTCCTTGAGGCCGCCCATGCGCCGCATGTCCTGTTCATGGTGCAACGCGATGATGACCGAGCCGCAGCCCAAGAAGAGCAGGGCTTTGAAGGCCCCGTGCGTCAGCAAGTGGTACATGGCGGAGGCGTAGGCGCCAAGGCCGCAGGCCATGACCATGTAGCCCAGCTGGCTGACCGTTGAGTAGGCGACGATCCGCTTGATGTCGGTCTGGGTCAATGCGATGGTGGCGCCGAGGACCATGGTGGCGGCGCCGACCAGAGCAACGACGCTCATCGCGGTCGGGGAGAGATTGTAGAGCGGCGCCAGGCGCGCCACCATGAAGACGCCGGCGGTCACCATCGTGGCGGCGTGGATCAAGGCGGAAATCGGTGTCGGCCCTTCCATGGCATCGGGAAGCCACACGTGCAGCGGGACTTGCGCGGATTTGCCGATGGCACCGGTAAACAACAGAAGACAGATGAGAGTGAAGAGCGACACGTCCCACGATCCGCCGAAGAGGCTCAGGAGATTGATGGTCTGATCGGCAGCCTCGTGCGCGGCGGAGAAAATTTCATGGTAGTTCAGAGAGCCGAAGCTCGACCATACCAGCAGGAGGCCCAGGATGAAGCCGAAATCGCCGACGCGGTTGACCAGAAAGGCCTTCGTGGCGGCGGCACACGCGGAAGACCGTTCGTACCAGTGTCCGATCAGAAGGTAGGAGCAGAGGCCCACGGCTTCCCAAAAGATGAACAGCTGGAGCAGATTGTCGGCCAGCACCAGCATCAGCATCGAGAAGGTGAACAAGGCGATGTAGGCGAAGAAGCGGGCATAGCCGGACTCTCCGTGCATGTAACCGATCGTATAGACGTGCACGAGCGAGCTGACGCCTGTGACCAGCAGGAGCATCACGGCGGTCAGCCGGTCGATATAGAGGCCGATGTGTGCGTCAAGCGAACCGGATGTGAGCCAGGTGTAGAGGGGGATCGTCACATAATGTCCGTCGGCCGCCTCCATGAATGCGAGGATGGAGAGCAGGAACGGCACCACGACCGCGGGAACTGCGACCAGATGGGCCATCTCCTTGATCCAACGGCCGCCGAGGCCGAGGATGAGGAAGGATGCCAGGGGAAGGAGCGGGATGAACGCGTACATCATAAGCTCAAGAGCTGATGGCTGACAGCTGATAGCACGTGCCTCGAACTTCTGCTCCTGCCGTTTGCCATACGCTATTCGCCATCGGTGAGTTCGTTACCATTTCAGGAGATTAAATTCTTCGACGTTGATGGTGTCCTTGGACCGGTGGATCGCCACCACGATGGCCAGGCCCACTCCGACCTCGGCTGCCGCGACGGTCAAGGTGAAAAAAACGAAAATCTGGCCGCCCAAGTCGTGAAGATATTCGGCGAAGGCGACGAAATTGATGTTGGTGGCATTCAACATGAGCTCAACACAGAGCAGAATGACGATGATGTTTCGACGCACCAGCACTCCGACGAGCCCGGTGAGAAACACGAACGCGCTCAGGATGAGATAGTAGTGAATGGGGACGTTCATGATGGCGGCGATTCAGACAGATCCTTCTTGGAGAGCACGACGGCGCCGATCATCGCAACAAGCAGAATCAGCGAGGCCACCTCGAAGGGGAACAGGTAGGACGTATACAGGAGCTGGCCGATGGATTCGGTGTTGCCTTCTTCGGACGGAGGCGACAAGGCGGTGCGTTCCACAGTGGAGCCGAAGGAAACGCTGTGCTGTCCGACCAGCACGGCGGTTTCCACGATGATCGCGCCTCCGATCAGGAGCGATCCCCATGATTGAATATGATACCGGTCCGGCGTCTTTTCCGTGAGGAACATCACGGCGAAGAGGTAGAAGATCAGGATGGCGCCGGCATACACCATCAGCTGCACGGCGAACAAGAATTCCGCACGCAGGGTGACGTACAGGCCGGCGACGTGAAAGAACATGACCAGCAGAGCGAGTGCGCTGTAGACCGGATTTCTGAGCGCAACCACCAAGACGGCGGTCAGTGCGATCACGCCGGCAAAGTACCCAAAAAACACATACGCCACGATACCATCTCCTCAGGCACACCACAGACCCGACACCATCGGCACGGCACACCGGCGGCGGCTGCTCCGGCGAGCGCAAGACGCCGAAACCGGTCAATCCGGCTTCGGCGGCACGTGCTTGAATGCCACGTTGAAGAACGCCGTATTGGGGTGTTGGAACTCCAACCGTTTCTCGCGGACTGGAAACGACCGGTCCCCAATCGCGAGCAGTTGTTGTTTATTCAAGTGGAGCTGCCGCTTATCGTACACGGCCCATTCGAATTCCCGCGTCATCCCCAGCGCATCGACGGGGCAGGCATCCACACACATCCCGCAAAAGAGGCAGCGCGTCATGTCCATGTAATATTCTTTGGAGTAGCGTTTCGTCGGCTCTCCCGGGACTTCGGCGCTGACGACGCGGATGACGCGCGACGGGCAGGCCGCTTCGCAGAGATCGCACCCCACGCATTTCTCGGTTCCGTCGTCGTAGCGAAGCAGCGCAAGCATGCCGCGATAGTTGTCCGGCAGCGTGCGCTTCTCGTGCGGGTACTGCAACGTGATCGGCTTGTACTTGAGCAGATGCATGAGTGTGGCCTTCATGCCGACGGCGATTTCATAGAACGTGATGGTCTTGAGCCATTCGCGCAGGTTCAACCGTGTGGGGGCCGCCGACGGGGTCGTCATTCTGTTCCCCTCCTACTTCAGTTGCTGATAGATGAACACGGCGATCGAGGTGATCACGATGTTCGCCAGAGCGATAGGCAGCAGGACTTTCCAGCCGAATCGCATGAGCTGGTCATAGCGCAGCCGCGGGAGCGTGGCCCGAAGCCAGAAGAAGAGAAACAAAAAGGAATAGGTCTTGAACGCAAACCACATCGTGTTTTCGATCCAGGCCAAGGACGGAAGGCCGATAAGACTCAGGAGCGTGCCAGGATACGGGGCGTTCCACCCGCCGAGAAACAACGCCGACGCCACGCAGGACACCAGAACCATGTTGGCGTATTCGGCGAGGTAGAAGAACGCGAAGCGCAAACCGCTGTACTCGGTGAAGAATCCGGCAACCAGCTCGCTTTCAGCTTCCGGCAAGTCGAACGGGACGCGGTTGGTCTCCGCCACCGTTGAAATCACGTACACGACGAGCGCGAAAATTTGCGGGGCCGGGAATGCGAAGGCGTACCAGTTCCAAAACCAGCCTTCCTGGGCGTTGGTGATTTTTACCAGGCTCAGCGTACCGGACAGAATCAAGATCCCGACGATGGACAGTCCGACGTTCAACTCGTAACTGATGATCTGCGCGGCCGATCGCAGCCCGCCCAGCAGTGAATATTTGCTGTTGGAGGCCCATCCGCCGAGGATGATCCCGTAGGCGCCGAGGGAGGCAAAGGCCAAGATGTAGAGAATGCCGATGTTGATGTCGCTGATGACGAACGGTTTCACGGCAATGCCGGCGATCTCCCAGGTCAGGTCCGGGCCCCACGGAATGACGGCAAAGCCGATGAATGCCGGAATCAGCGCCAGCAGCGGCGCCGCGGTGAAGAGGAATTTGTTGGCGCCGGCGGGCATGATGTCTTCCTTGAAAAAAAGCTTAATGGCGTCCGCGAACGGCTGGAGAGAGCCATAGGGGCCCACTTCCATCGGTCCCATGCGGTCTTGCATCCAGCCGAGGACTTTCCGCTCGGCGAGGGTGAGCAGGAGTACCGTGACGATGACGATGCCCACGATGACAGAAATTTGTGTCAGAGTAATGGCAAGGCGCAGCCCTAATTCAGTCACGATACGACTCCTTGCTATCTAGAGTAGTGGTACACATTGTCGAGCAGCCTTCTTACGCCACCTTAATCACCGAAACGGACGTCGTTCGAATTGATGGTGTGCGGGTGACGGGGTTGATGGCACAATGAAACAGCCGCATGGCCTCTGTGCCAAAGTGGTCGGGAAACCAGGCCTGTCCTTGGGGCACCCGTTCCAGCACCTTCACCGGTATAGTCAGTTCCCCATGCGCGTTGGACAGGCGGACCCAGGCTCCATTTTGAAGCCCATAGCGCGCTGCGTCGCGAGGATTGATCCGCAAGGTGCCGATGCCTTCCACCTGCATCAGTCCCTTGGCACGGGTCGAGAGTTTCCCGGAGTGGAACAGGCTCTGCACCAATTCCAGCTGTAAGATGCCGTCCGGCCGAGCCGACGGGACGTTGAGCCGGTGTCGCACCGCGAGATCGTGTTCGTATCCGCCGGAGAGATAGCGGTCAACGACGGTCCGATCCACTTTCGGTGGAACAGGGGACGGCCCGAGCGAGCCATAGCCGGGAATCAGATTTCTAATTTCTTTGAGGATGTCCCGGCTCTCGGTGAATTCCAGCGGCGTTCCCATTAAATAGGACAGCGTAACGAATATTTCCCAATCAGGTCGGCTCTCCCCAACCGGTTCAATGGCAGGGCGAATGGCCTGGACGTGTCCCTCCGTATTCGTGAACGTCCCGCTCTTTTCCATCCACGATGCGGCGGGCAGGACGACATGAGCCAGCGCGGCAGTCTCCGTCAGGAACAGTTCCTGACAGACCAACAGGTCGAGTTTACGCAAGGACTCGTCTACATGCAGGTGGGCGGGGAGACTGCCCACGGGATTTTCGCCGACGATGAACATGCCTTTCAGAATGCCGGCTCCGGCCCTCTCCAGCATCTCGACTAAGGAGGCTCCGCGGTGCGGGGGCGGCTCCGCCTTCCACAGCGATGCGACACGATGGCGGCCCTCCTGATCGGTGAGGTCAAACGGGCCCGGCAAGAACTCCGCCGCCGCCCCCATCTCCACCGCGCCTTGATCGTTGTTTTCCTCAGCCAGAGGGGCAAAGCCGCAGCCCGGCTGATCAAGTCTTCCGAGGAGCAGGAGCATGTCGAGCAGGTTCATGGAGGCGCTGTACCCCCGCTCGCTGCGCAGGAGGCCTTGTCCGGCCAAGATGACCACCCGTCGGCCGGCCGCCAGCGTCTTTGCGGCTTCGGTATAGGTTGCCGCGTCCCATCCGGTCACGATACGCACCTCGTCCCATGACAACTGCCGTAGTGAATCGGTGAGGGCGCTGAGATAAGCCGGCTGTTGCTGAGCCAGATCCGGTTGGACCAGGTTCTGCTCGACGATCGCTTTCAACAGGCCTAAAACCGCATCGCCCATGTGCGTGGTTGACACACTCACATGGTGCCGCGAAAGATTGGCGATGTTGCTCACCGGTTCGATGCACGGCTCCAGGGCCTCGATCGTGACCAGCGCGGCACCGTGTTTCTTGACCGCCTCTTTGACTTTGAGGCCGGTAATAGGATTGGTTTCCGTGATGTTGGTGCCGACCAGGAGCAGCACATCGGCAGCCACGATGTCGCCGAAGCCGACGGTCCACCGATGCGTGCCTTGCACCCGCCGCATGGCATACAGGTTATTCATGTGGCCATAGCGCGCGCTGCTGTCGATGTCGTTCGTGCCGAGGGTCAACCGCATGAACTTTTGGAAGAGATACAATTCCTCGTTGGTGCACCGGCCTGAAATCAGACCGCCGAAGCTCTGCCCGCCATGGGCGGCTTTGATGGCCCCGGCCCGTTCGGCGACGAATTCCAACGCTTCCTCCCAGGTGGCTTGCGAGAGGGTCCCATTGCGCCGGAGGAGCGGATGGGTCAGCCGCTCCGGGTGAGCGGGCGCATGAAACCCGAAGAATCCTCTGGCGCAGAGATCGCCGTTGTTGCGTCCGGCACCGTGCGCTGAATTGACCTCGATCAGCTGATTCTCCTTCGTCTGGACGGTGATCTGGCAGCCGTCTCCGCAGTATCCGCAGATCGTGTCGGCCCGTTTCAGCATCCAAGGGCGGTATTCATACATCGAGAGGCGGCTGGTAATCGCCCCGACCGGGCAGATTTGAACGCAGCCTCCGCAAAACTCACAATCGAGCGGGTGCGGTCCAAAGTGCTTGATTTCAGTCATGGTGCCGCGTCCGGCGGGAGCCAGGGCCTTCACATCCATCACTTCGTCACAGTAGCGGACGCAACGCAAGCACTGCACGCAGCGGTTCATCTGCGTTTCGATGAGCGGGCTGAAATAGTCTTTCTGGAACACCCGCTTGGCCTCCACGAACCGGCTGGTCGTGGGCGTATATTGGTGAGAGAAGTCCTGGAGATCGCATCGCCCACCCTGGTCGCAGACCGGACAATCGAGCGGATGGTTGGCCAGAATGAACTCGAGGACGGACTTATGGGCGTCGTTGACTACCGTGGTGGCGGTCCGCACGCTCATGCCTTCATCCGCCGGGGTGCTGCACGCCGTTTGGAGTTTGGGCATCTTCTCAACTTCCACCAGGCACATGCGGCAATTCGCGTCCGGCTTGAGCTTCGGGTGATAGCAAAAGTGCGGAATCATGACGCCGATTCGCCGGGCGGCTTCGATCACCAGCGTGCCTTTGGGCACCTGGACTTTCGTGCCGTCAATGGTAAGACTGACCATGGGTGGCGTCGTTGTGTTCATCGTGGTTGCTTGCGTGTTCCGTTACTCGTCCGATGTCACTCGTGAACCGCCTTGTCGAATGACGGATGACGATTGACGCCTTTCAGTGTTTCACTCCCACCGGCTCCGGCATGATGAGGTTCGCCGCTTCCGCCTCCCGGATCAGCGCGACGTATTCCTCCCGCCAATACTTCAGCGTGCCCTGGATCGGCGCCACTTCCGCGTCGCCGAACGCGCAGACGGTGCGGCCGGCGATGTTTTTGCACAGATCCGACAAGGTTTCAAGGTCTTCCATCCGCCCTCGTTTGGCGATAATTCTACGCATCGTCTGGACGAGCCACGAGCTGCCTTCCCGGCACGGACTGCATTTGCCACAGGACTCGTGATAGAAAAATTCCATCAGCCGGAGCGCCGCCCAGACCATGCTGGTGCCTTCCTCCATCACTGTGACACCGCCTGAGCCCAGCATCGATCCCGCAGCCGCCACCGACTCGAAGTCCAGTTTGACATCGAGGTGCGCCGGCGTCAGAAACGGCGCCGAGGCTCCGCCGGGAATGAATGCCTTGATCGGCTTGTCCGAGCGCATTCCGCCGGCGTGTTCGTAGATTAATTCTCGGAATGTGACCCCCATCGGAACTTCGTAGTTGCCCGGTCGCTTCACATGACCGCTCACACAGAACACCCTGGTGCCGGTGCTCTTGGGCGGCGAGCCGATCGACGCAAACCAGTCGGCTCCTCGCGTAAGAATGTGCGGCAGGTTCGCCAGCGTTTCAACGTTGTTCACCACGGTCGGTTTGTTGTACAGGCCGTGCGTGGCGGGAAACGGCGGCTTGATGCGGGGGAGGCCGCGTTTGCCTTCGAGCGATTCCAGGAGCGCGGTCTCTTCGCCGCAGATGTAGGCGCCTGCCCCCCGATGGACCCACACATCCACATTGATGCCCGTGCCGAGAATGTTCTTGCCGATATAGCCGGCGCTTCGCGCCTCGTCGATCGCCTGTTCCAGAATTTTCGCACAGAGCACGAGCTCACCGCGGATATAGATATAGGCGGATTCTGCGCCGATCGCGTAACAGGCGAGGACGATGCCCTCCAGCATCTGATGCGGGTCACGCTCCATCAGCTGCCGGTCTTTGAACGTCCCGGGCTCGCTCTCGTCCGCGTTGCAGCAGAGGTAGCGGGGGCCGTGGTAGTCCTTGGGGAGGAAGCCCCACTTCACACCGGTTGGAAATCCGGCCCCGCCACGGCCCCGCAGTCCGGATTTCCGGACGCTGGTCGTGACGTCCGCCGGGGCCACCTTCCCCAGCGTGGCCCGCAGGGCGTGATAGCCGCCGGTCTTCTCATAGTCCGCCAGCGACCCGGTGTATCCGGGCTGCGTCATGTTCTTCAGTAAGATCAGTTCGTGCTGGGGCATCATAAATCTCGTGACGCGCCCTGCTTCGCGGGCGCCGGTTCCGGCCACATGAACGGACCGCTCTTGAGCGTACTGGTTCCTGTCGAGCGAAGATCGGAGAGAATGCGGTCCAGTTTCTCTTCGGTCAAGCGCTCGTAGTAGTCGTCATTGATCTGCATCATCGGGCCAGTCCCGCAGGCGGCCAAACATTCCACGAGGCAGAGGCTGAACAGTCCGTCCGCTGTGGATTCGCCCGGCCCAATGCCCAACTTCACCTTGATCCATTCCAGCACGGTATCTGACCCAACGAGCGCGCACATGAGGGACTTACACACCTGGATGTGGAACTTGCCCACCGGCTTGAGATTAAACATCGTATAAAACGTGATCGTCTCATACACTTGCGGCGGGGTCAGTCCGAGGAGCTGCGCGATCTCTTTCATCGCCGCTTCCGACACATGACCGTAGTCCCGCTGCGCTATATAGAGGAGCGGAATCAAAGCCGACCGCTTCACCGGATAACGGCTGAGAATGTTCTCGATCTCTTTCCCGTACGTGTCCTTCAGCACAGTTCCTCCCCGCATTCCTCTACCGAGACGGGTGGCCAGGATGTTCCAAACTGCGCGCATTGACCGAGCACGCCGTTTACACCCGCCCGCCCCGCGTCGCCAGGACTCCGCCTCACCCGAGCGTGCGCGGGCAGCGAGCACAGGAACATCTTGGCCACCCGTCTCATCTATCACACTCCCCCATCACGATGTCGTAGGTGCCGAAGATCGTGATGATGTCCGAAATCAAGTAGCCGCGCGCCATA
>DASUMN010000285.1:0-3330 GCA_036277675.1 Nitrospira sp.
AATCCTGTTTGCTCCCCACGCTTTCGAGCCTCAGCGTCAGAAATGTTCCAGAGCGCCGCCTTCGCCACCGGCCTTCCTCCCGATCTCTACGCATTTCACCGCTACACCGGGAATTCCGCGCTCCTCTCCCATCCTCTAGCCGAGCAGTCCCCTCTGCACTTTCCGGGTTAGGCCCGGAGATTTCACGGAGGGCTTACCCAACCGCCTACGCTCCCTGTACGCCCAGTGAATCCGAACAACGCTTGCCACCTTCGTATTACCGCGGCTGCTGGCACGAAGTTAGCCGTGGCTGCTTCTGCAGGTACCGTCCGAACGGTTACCCGTTCCATCTTCCCTGCCGAAAGGGGTTTACAATCCGAAGACCTTCATCCCCCACGCGGCGTCGCTGCGTCAGACTTTCGTCCATTGCGCAATATTCCTTACTGCTGCCTCCCGTAGGAGTCTGGCCCGTGTCGCAGTGCCAGTGTGGCTGATCGTCCTCTCAGACCAGCTACCCGTCGAAGCCTTGGTGAGCCATTACCTCACCAACAAGCTGATAGGACATGAGCCCATCCAAGAGCGCGATACCCACGGTATCGCTTTCTTTCCCGAACCGCAGTCCGGGAATCGTATGCGGTATTAGCTAACCTTTCGGCTAGTTATTCCCCACTCGAGGGTAGGTTACCCATGTATTCCTCACCCGTTCGCCGCTTTACAAACGTATTGCTACGTCTTCTCGCTCGACTTGCATGTATTAGGCGCGCCGCCAGCGTTCGTTCTGAGCCAGGATCAAACTCTCAAATAGGTGTTCTTCTAAATTGGACCAAGGGCCACCACTTCAATACACCTTACACCTTGCTCAACTTCCTCTATTCAGTTGTCAAAGAACGATCGCGCTCATCACGCGAGCCGCGCACTATACAACTGCGCGCCATCGCATGTCAAGGGACCCGCTCGAAAAATTTTCGGGTAGTTTCCCTTCGACCAACCACCGCACCGTGACTCGCCGTCAGGCGCGGTCACCAGGCAGGAGCACAAGCACGACTCACGGGGGACAAGATAACAAGGCCACCGATGAGAGTCAAGGGGACATTCCATGTATAATAGCGTGTCATGGAGTTCCCCTTCTTCAAACGCCGCACACTGCTCCAGCTCGCAGGACTCAGCAGTCTGGCGGGCCTCACCGGCGGCTGCGATGCCGTCGGCGGCGTCTTCGGCCGCATGTTTGCTGTGCCCCCGCGCGAGACTACCTATTTCACTCCGACCTCGAAATTTTATGTGGTGAATTACGCCGACGGCGCCGTCTCCGCGTCACGAGAGGTCAACATCGAACAATGGAAACTGCACATCAAGGGTGCCGTGAATACCCCGATGTCGCTGGGCTGGCGGGAATTCCTGAATCGCCATTCCTACGATCAGGTCTCGACGCTCATGTGCATCGACACGCTCCCGGGCGGCGACAGTTTGGGCAACGCCACCTGGCGCGGCATTTCACTCAAGAAGCTGCTGCTGGATTGCGGAGCCGATACGGAAACGGCGCGCGACGTGGTCTTTCGCGGCATCGACGGCTACGACGACAGCATCCCCTTCACCCGCGCGATGCAGGACGACGTCATGCTGGCCTTTCTCATGAACGGCGAAAAACTGACGCGAGAACACGGCTATCCCATCCGGCTCATCGTGCCGGGGCTTTACGGCATCAAGAACGTCAAATGGATTGTGGAGATTGAAGTCTACCCCGGAGACTACAAAGGCTATTGGCAGCGCAAAGGTTGGACCGACGACGGCACGATCAAGGTTTTTTCGCGCATCGACTCACCGGGACATTATCAATCTTTGCGGGGCCCCGAACAGCAGTTCCGCGGCATCGCCTTCGGCGGCCCCAACTCCATCGGCAAAGTGGAGATCAGCTTTGACAACGGCCGCACCTGGAACGAATGCGGCATCGAGACCCCCATGTCGCCTTATTCGTGGGTGATCTGGCGTTATGCCTGGCGGCCGCCGAAACCGGGCAAGTATCAAACCGTCGTGCGCGCCACCGACACAAAAGGGCAATTGCAGATCGCCGAGATCGTGCGCCCGCAACCGGCCGGCGCCAGCGGCTACCACACGATCGTTGCGGAAGTTGAGTCGGTATAGCCCGCTCCCAAGTAGATCGATTCATTTAGGGACTTGCCGTCCCGTCCCACTACCCTGTCGCCGGTTGTGTACGCTCCTGAAACAATTCAACCAGCAGCAACACCACGCCTGTTGTGATACAGAGATCCGCCACATTGAAATCCCAGTACGGAGGCCGCCGAGGCCCACGTTCATAAAGTCGATGACATGGCCGTCATGAACGTAGCCAGTAGCACCATGATCAAGAACGCTCGTTTCCAGCCGCTCATAGACAGGTTTTACACCGATTGCGTCGGCAAGAAAGCATTTTCACACTGATTCACTCTGACAACCCCACGCAGACTTCTTCACAATGGTGCAGTAGCCTCTCTGTAGGCCCTGCCCTCCAATCACTCCACACGCTGTCGCGAATGGCGACACCGCCACAGTGACACCTGCTAACGTGCTTTCTCAACCTATTGACAATCGAACTGTTTTCCATGACCCTTTGACCAACAGAACAGGCACCAAGCTTGCTCCCAACAGGACAGATTATCTTCGACCTTGCTCATTGGCACTCATTCGTCGTCCAAGGAGGAACCCATGGTCCGATCATTTTCTCGCCCAGTGCTCTTTTTTCAGACTTCAACCCTGGTCTTACTCGGCATGTTGGCCGGATGCGTAAGTTCGGCAACTCACGAAAAAACGTTGGCCGAACTTGAAGCGGCCAAGAAGCTGTCCGCACAACAACAACGCCAATTAGTCGGCATGCGGGAGTCGTTCGATCTGGAAGCCAACCAACGGAGGGCTGCTGAAGAGCAAGCCGCCTCCTTAACCAAAGAACGTGAAGCCCTCGCGGCACGCTCAGAGGAGTTGCAGGCCCGCCTCGACGGCTTGGAAAAGGACAAGAGCCAGCTGAACGATGATCTGGCCAGGGTGCGCAGCCAGATCGCCGACCTCGAACAGCAACATACCGAGGGCAGCGCGTCCGCCCAGGAAGCAATCGACAAGCTAAAGCTTCAAGCCGCAGCGATGGAGGCGGAAAGCGAGCGCCTGCGCCAGGAGCAAGCCAGATTGGCCGCCAATCTTGAACAGGAACGGCTTGCAAAGGAAGAAGAAATCAAGCGTTTGACCAAGACGCAAGAAGAGCTCTCCCGCTCGCTCCAGGACGAAATCTCAAAAGGAAATATTACGATCCAGCAAGTGCGCGACCGGCTTACCATCAACATGGTGGACCGCGTGCTATTCGATTCG